>JAGVFE010000017.1 GCA_020057765.1 Candidatus Woesebacteria bacterium
GGACTTGTGGTTGCCGCCGGAGCAGGCATCCCCTACATAACCAATCCGTTGACCGGCGGTATTTTGCATTTAGATACGTGGCGCATTACTGTCAATTTTTTTGGCGCGCATTCGATCCTGGTGTGGGCTGATCTTTTGGCATTCCTGTGGATCATGTGGACCATCAACATCATCGGCTGGTCCGGCGGAGTGGATGGACAACTGCCCGGATTTGTCGCCATCAGCGCCACGGCATTGGGACTTTTATCTCTTCGCTATTCCTTGGCCGATCCGGCGCAACTGTGGATTACCATCTTGGCGTTTATCGTCGCCGGTGCCTACGCCGGATTCACTCCGTGGAATTTCTACCCGCAAAAAATTATGCCCGGCTACGGCGGCAAAACGCTTGCCGGATTTTTACTGGCTCTTTTGGGCATCCTTTCATACGGCAAACTGGGTACGGCACTTCTGGTCCTTGGCATCCCCATGGCCGATGCCGGCTATACGCTGATCCGCCGTGTCACAAGTAGGAAATCACCGGTATGGGCGGACTCCGGACATCTCCATCACAAACTTTTGCAACTTGGGTGGGGCAGACGCCGCATCGCGTTGTTTTACTGGGGGGTGTCGGCTATACTGGGAGCAGTTTCACTGGCGATTACTAGTAAAGAAAAATTCTTTGTCCTGGCAATTGTATTTGTGGCCGTAGGAATGTTCTTATTATGGATCAAATTCTTTTCGCAATTTGGAAAACCGTACGACCCCGACAGTGGCTGAAAAATCTCGCCATTTTCACACCCATTCTTTTTACCGGGCAACTGTTTAACCCGCAGGCATTCCGTGTTACCACGTGGGCGTTCATCGCATTTTGTCTTTTGTCATCGAGCAACTATATTCTCAATGATATTTTAGACGCGGCAAAAGACCGGAAGCACCCGTTTAAAAAATTCCGGCCGATAGCCAGCGGTAAAATCTCAATACCAACGGCGACGATTATCCTTGGCGCGTGCGCTGTGTTGGGAATATATATCAGCAAAAATCTGGGGCATACTTTTTTTATTTTTGCCGTCGCTTTTCTCCTCCTTCAGTATGCATATTCACTCTTTCTCAAACATTTCTCCGTTATCGATATCCTGACAATTACGGTTGCCTACATTCTTCGAGTCTATGCAGGCGAGGCAGCCAGCAGCTTCCACATCTCTATCTGGCTGGCTATGGCAGCATTGTCGTTGGCACTCTTTTTGGCAATCGGCAAACGCCGGGCAGAGCTCACCCTCATCCAGGGATATGACGGGGTCGTTCCCCGAGACACACGGGAAAGCTTGCTGCACTATTCAGAAAAACTATTGGATACCTACACTGCTATGTTTGCCAACTCGACGTTTATCACCTACTCATTTTTTACGTTTCTGACCAAACCGGAAACGAGAGGGTTTTTCTACCAATCGTACAGCCAATTTATCCCCGATCTACCGGACAGAAAATGGATGATGATCACGATCCCTTTTGTCCTTTATGGCATCATGCGCTACATGCAATTAATATATGAGGGCAAAGGCGAATCACCGGAAAAAATACTGACGTCGGATAAGCCCCTTTTGACAACGGTTATTTTATGGGTGGGGAGCGTATTGCTCGTTGTGTATGGGATTGGAGGATAGCTACTCCACCTTCTCGGCGTATTGGGCGGAAATCCAGCCTTTATTCGTTGCGTCGTACTTGATCTGAAACCAACTATTCTTCTCATCTTCTATATAAAATTTATCTCCCGGTTTAACCCGTGCTGCTTCTGAGGACGACGTTGAGGGTTCAAGTCGCACGCGTAAAAAGCCGGTGGGCGTATCTTTGATGAGTGCATAGGGTTTGGGTGGAGTAGTTGTTGAAGACGTTGCTTTTGTAGGAGTTGCCGTCGGTCCGCCGGTTGTGCTGGCGGTGGGCGTTGCCACAGGTTGCACTTCCGATCCGGGAGACAGCGCCAATTTGACGATGGTATTGAGCTTGTAGCCGGCGTTTGCTTTTAACTTCACCGTCCGGGTAGCAAATCCCGGAGACGTGATCGTGAGGGTATGTTCGCCCGGCGAAACGCTGGTTAGAGAAAGTGGAGTAATCCCTTTCATCTCTCCATTCAGGGCAACCGTGGCCCCATCGGGATTGGTGGTGATGGCCACTTCCGACACCTTGCTTGAAATTTTTTCCAACCAGAGCATGTCGACGGCACTCGTAAATTCCGACTCCGAAAGGCTAGCGTTAACATACGTGAGAAGATTAGGTGCTATTTTGATACTTCCTTCCCAAGACGCATACGACGTTACCGTCGATTCCGGCACGAGTTTGAGGCTAAAATCGCCTACATCCACTTTTTCTTCATAGGGCGTCTGGCCCAAGGATTTATTGGAAAGAAAAATGGCGGCCTTAGGGTTACTGTTGACTTTCAAAACACCTTGTTTAGCGCCACGGCTGCCGAGAAATTTAAGGCCGCCAATAACCACCAACAATATACCACCGAGCGCTAAAAGAAAGCCCAATTTCTGCTTCATAGCCATCCGATCATAGCACAGGTATTCAACCCAGACAACTTTGGCGCCTGATTTGACTTTATACCGTGTATATGATATGATTTGACATAGTTTTATCCACTCCACCGAGTGGATTTTTTAGTCTATGCGCCACATTCTAAAACAATTCCATCGCATCCTGTTGCGCAAACTCACTCGCCGGGTTAATTTACGGCGCATTATTGGGCTGCAGCTTGCTTCCTTTTCTTTCATGGCGTCAGTCATCGTGCCTGGGCTTGATGACTTTACTTCTCATCTCACCGTCATGAGAGAAACCGTCTATACTGTGGTTGAGTCAACGATTGCGGAGGCCAAGTTCCGTTGGCCTCTGGCTGTTTTTGGCATCTCCCAGCGCTTCTCCCTCTACCACCCGGGCATGGACTTGACGGATCCGAGGGGCACGCCCATCCATCCGGTCGCCGATGGCAAAGTGATCTCCGTCCAGCCGGGCCGGCTTGGCTATGGCAATCACATCCTCGTCGAGCATGCCGACGGGGTAAAATCTCTCTACGCACATTTGTCTAAACTTACTGTTACAGAGGGAGATGCGGTCGTCAAAGACTCAATAATTGGAGAGGTCGGCTCCACCGGCTGGTCTACCGGCAACCATTTACATTTGGAGCTGTATCAAGACAACACCCCGGTCAATCCTCTGGAGGTTCTGCCGGAATTGACGATAGAAAAGTGAGATTACTGAAACACGTGCGCAAGCGAATACTCGACATAGCTTTCCGGCGTGGGCTGGCCGTAGGCGACGTGGGCGGCTTTGTTTGGTATGTCAAAAATCACGGACCCGATAGTTTCCTCGCGGCAGATCTTTGGTTCTTTTCTATCGGTTAACACTCGCTTTATGTCTTCAATAGAACTTATTGTTGGCAAAAGCTTGCGAACTTTTTCATATCGTTGTTCTGACTCCGGATTCCCCTTGTCAATCCTTTTTAACTCCGTCACATAATGATTGGTGTGCACATATTTCTCTTGTTCAACTTTTTCTATA
>JAGVFE010000035.1 GCA_020057765.1 Candidatus Woesebacteria bacterium
GTCCGGAAATATTGAACTTTGATTTACCAGTGATGATTTTGATGAGTTTTCTGCTGTTTATTTTTACTGTGACGAATAGAACAATCACGAGATTTGAGGGCATAACACTCATTGTGGGATACATAGGCATTATCTTCTTTCAGGTGCTGCGAACTCCATGGTTCTAAGCTGACGCATGAGTTAAAAAATAGGTTCTGATTTCTTGGAGGCCCCGCAACTGAGGCTATTAAAGAAAAAGAGCTCTCCATTTGGAGAACTCTTTTTCTTCCAGCCTCATGAGGTTGGTAGCGAACGAAGCGAGCTATAATAACCTCAATGTACTACGTTTATATTCTACAATCTTTAAAAAAACTAGATTGGTTATATAAAGGTTCAACCTTAGACTTAAAAAGAAGAGTATCTGAACACAATGCAGGCAAATTATCTTACCTTAATGAAGTCGAAATGAACTCGCTGGTGCAAAGCATAATAGCGGGTGAATTTAATGACTTCACTGATTTCCTGTAACCCCCGCAACTGAGGGCATTAAGTATAAAAAAAGATCCTTGTTAGAGGATCTTTTTTTATACTCCGCCCTCATGAGGATGGTGTCCCGATGATATGAGCGAAGCGAATTCAATATCGGGACATAATATCCTCAAGAGGATTAGAATATTAGCATGTACTATGTTTACATCATCCAGTCTCTTAAACGAAAAAATTGGCTCTATAAAGGATCTACTTCTGATCTCAAAAGAAGAGTAGTAGAACATAACAACGGCAAAAATTTTTCCACGGCACCTTACATTCCATTTCAACTCATTTACTACGAAGCCTATCTCCTCAAAGAAGATGCTGAAGCGCGAGAAAAATATTTAAAGACGAGTATGGGTATGAGAGTCATCAAAAAACAATTAAGTAACTTTCTTAAATTTTACACCATCCCTCTAAAGCGGGGTTGATGCGAACGTAGCTCGCATAATAACCCCGACAAGATTTATACTGGATCCATGGTCAAAAAGAGAGCGAAACGGTGGACGAGGAAACGATTAATTGCCTTGGGATTGCCGGCGGTGCTTATTCCGGGACTCCTCATCGCCATGGTGCTGGGTTGGAATCCGAAAGAACTTATCAAGACGAACAATTATTACGCCAACCAAACGGTGTTTCCCAAATCCGGAGACGTGGCGGAGGTTTACGACGGAGATACGTTTCGTTTGAACAATGGCGTTGAGGTACGGATGCTGGGCATTGATGCGCCCAACAGGGGAGAAGCAAAGTGGCAGGAGTCGCGCGAGATGCTTGAACGCCTGATTGCCAAGAAGCGCGTGTATTTGGAGTATGACCGGTATCAGGATGACAAATACGGCAGGATCCTGGCGTGGGCGTGGATAGATTGTGAACAGGAGCCAACGTTTTTGCCTGCTGATTATATGCATCTATCGGGAAATAGCTCTCGAGCGGGTTTAACGGAAAATCCCAAGGGGTGCCTGAGGGGGAAGCTGGCGAATGAGGAAATGGTCAGAGCCGGGCTTTCTTCGTCTGAACGCTATAAAGACCGCGGGGCGCTGAAATACGAGGAGAGGATAGGGGACGTCTCGCGCTAAACGCGTTTTTTGCAATGGGCTTTGAGCCATAAGGCGATTTCTTTCAGATCCGGTTTTTGGTTATCCACGCGGACCATAAAATCAGCGGCTTCGTGCGGCTTTGCCAACAGGTGGAATCCGTTGATCCAAAAAAAACGCTTTGTTGACGCCCACGCGGTTCGTTTATTTCCGTCCGTAAACGGGTGGTTCATGCACAGCGACTGAAGGAGGGCGGCAGCCATAGCAAAAAGAGTCGGACAGAGAGAGCGTCCGCCAAACGTGGCCTTTGGCCGCTCAACAGCAGAATGGAGGAGTGTAAAATCCCGAACTGCAGCCTTTGTTTTAGCGCGTGCTATAATGGCCTCGTGAATTTTATATACTTCTTCAATATCGACAAATTCCGTCATGGGATTAGCGGTGTGCTAGTTCATCGAGGAGGTCTGCATCCTCAGTGAGAAATCCATCAAGCCACGACTGAAATTCTTTCTCAGATCGCGAAGGAGAAGCTGACGCTTTAGTCACCGGACGAATGAATACACCCCCCGCCTGGGCAACGTAGTCGATCGTCATTTTTTGTCCGCGCCGCCATTTCGATTCCTGCATGATGGGTGAGGGAAGAATGACCGCGTTGCTGTTGCCAAGCTGAGAAATAGTTGTTGTTTGCATATGTACGTACAATGTTAGTACATATATTCTGCTCTGTCAAGTACTGGTAGAATTTTGTATAATATGATGTATCTATGAAACGATTGCTTTCCGGTATCACGCCGAGCGGGGATGGAAGTTTGCACATCGGCAATTATTTGGGGGCTGTGCGGCAGTTTATCGAGCTGGCCAAGACCAATGAGACGTTTCTCATGGTTGCTGATCTCCATGCACTCACGACGATTCAGGACAAAGCGATGCTCCAAAAAAATACGGAGACGTTAATTCTTAATGAGTTAGCGTTGCTGATGGGGGAGCTTAGTCCTTCGACAAGCTCAGGATTGCCGAATATTACTTTTTTTCGGCAATCGGATGTGGCGGAGCACACCGAACTTCAGTCGATCCTTAATAACGTGACGCCTTTGGGGTTGCTCAAGCGCGCCCATGCGTACAAAGATAAACTTGCAGGAGATGTGACGGAAGAAGACATCAACGTGGGGCTTTTTAGCTACCCGATGCTGATGGCGGCAGATATCCTTCTTTACAAGCCCGATCTTGTGCCGGTTGGGAAAGATCAAAAACAGCACATAGAAATCACGCGTGATATAGCTGGTAGGTTTAATAAGATTTACCCCACTTCGCTAAAGCTTCGCGGGGCAAGTAAAAAGAACGTCTTTAAACTTCCTGAACCGTATATTCCGGAGGAGGTCGCGGTGGTATTGGGGACAGACGGAAAACGAAAGATGAGTAAGTCCTTGGGGAACATCATCAGCATCTTTGAGGATGAGGAGATTATCAGAAAACAGGTGATGAGTACGTACACGGATCCGACGAGAATCCACGCGAGCGACCCGGGACATATCGAGGGGAATATGGTGTTCACCTACCTGGATTTTTTTGGCGATCCCTCGACTTCACTCGGGACGCGAAACGCGAAAGTAGACGAGTTAAAGGAAGCCTATAGAAAGGGTAAAGTCGGTGATATTGAGGTTAAAAATTACCTATACGAATCTTTACTCAAATATTTTGACAATGCGAGACAAACCTACCGTGAATTGGTGTCAAAACCCGAGATCATAAAAAAAATTCTTCGGGACGGTACGGAGAAAGCTCGGGCGGTTGCCGGGCAGACGATGACGGAAGTGCGGGAAGCAGTGGGGTTGGTGAATAGATATTCACTCGGTTGATGGGCCGGATGGGAAGCCCCTCTTTTTTCCGCCGAAGGGATGCCGGTGGGGGCAAAGATAGGACCGCCGGACACAGTCGATTGAGTGAGTGCGGTGTCCTCTGCTTTGTGTTACACTTGTGCCTCGTATGGTAGATAAAACTCCTCCTAAAAACGGAAAAAACGGCAAAGGCAAAAAGAACGGCAATGGGCATTTGCCCAAGGGGATGAAGATATTTGAGCTCAAGCTTAATCTTAATCCCAAAAACATCTTCATCGGCCTGTTTGTGGCTTTTCTTCTTCTTTCAATGCTCGGAAGTGCCTCGAAAGGTACGAACATGTACCCGGAAAAGCCGTTGTCGACCATCATCAACGATGTCAAGACCGGCAAGATTGAAAAGATTGAAGTCGAAGAGTCCAAGCTCACCGTTGTTTACAAAGGCGGCGAGACGGTTTCTTCCCACAAGGAGCCGCAGGAGTCATTGTTTAAACAGCTCGAGTCCGCTGGCGTTGATCCCAAATCCGTCGAAATTAAAATCAAAGATCTCTCCATGAGCCAGATTTGGGCCGGGCTTTTGGCTAATCTTTTGCCGCTCATCGTCACCGTCATTGTTTTTATGTTTATTTTTCGTCAGGCTCGGGGAGCGCAGGATAGCATTTTTTCCTTCGGCCAGTCGCGGGCACGGATATTTAGCAAAGATCTGCCAAAGGTAAACTTTGCCGACGTGGCCGGGGTGGACGAGGCGAAAAAAGAGCTTGAGGAGGTTGTGGATTTTTTGAAAAACCCCGCCAAATATAAAGCGCTCGGGGCGAGAACTCCGAAGGGCGTGA
>JAGVFE010000078.1 GCA_020057765.1 Candidatus Woesebacteria bacterium
CACGCACCGCGTCCTGAAAATCCCCCTGCTGATTGCCCAGGCCCACTCGTGGCGATTTGCCGATCAGGCAAAAGCACTGGCTACGTTGGAAGATGCTATGACCAACAGCAATCTGGCGGTCGTGTACCTTGAACAATACCGCGATATCTGCAATACTGGCATTGAGATAGAATTTTTTGAGGAAGAGATCAAGGGACTCGTTGGACTTCGTCAAAAAACGTTGTACTTGCAGCGGTCCTGGAAAAAATTCATCACGGAAGGGATGCACCAGACGGTGCGTCCCGAAGGGAGGACCTATGGAACAAATCGTCCCGACGCAAACCGATAATGTGTCGCCGCCCCACCGCCATTTGCAAGTATTTGCAAGACCACCTCTTGCAAATGGCGTTATTTTGTCGGATCGGCAGCTTGACTTTATCGGTGTCTGGGACGAAAGGATTCCGAAGGAAAATAAGGAGTGGTTAGGATTTACTAAATTTAAAGAAGGCTTTGGAGGCAAAGAAGTCTACTATCCTATTGCCACGCCTCGCAGATAAGCCGGAACTCACAAAAGCCGCAATGCTTTCCCGGCGTTGGGTGGAAATCGCTTTTGGATATTTCTTCGGCTTTCTGGGCGACCTCTTGTTTGATTGCGGCTAACTGCTCCTTGGTCCGCGTCGCAGAAACTTTTTCCTGACTTTCAAAAAAATAAAAGGAGACAATCACTTGCTCCGGCGTTTTTTTGTAAATCCCTTCGTCGGTTGCCGCCAGCGCATAGACGGTAAGCTGCGGATCGCTCCCCGGATCACGAGTTTTGGGCGCCTGCCCGGTTTTGTAGTCAATAATCTCAAGCTTGCCATCGGGGAATGTATCCACGCGATCGATTCTTCCCCCTAACGTAAGCGAGGGCGTTATATGAATTTTAAATGATGCCTCCAAATCCTTAGGAATCCGCGCGGGGTCGTATCCTTTCTCATAAAATCCCTCCAGAAGTTCAAGCCCATGCTTTTTCATCTTCTCTTCATAACCACGATCGCCGTAGCCAAGCGATGACCAATGCTTTTCCAGAAGATTAAGAAGTATATCTTTCGTGGGTTTCTCTCCTGCTTTCACCAACTCATAAAACGCCCGGACCGTCCGGTGCATCGTATCGCCGAAGGTAAGCGCGGCCGAAGGAGGAACCGGAATTCTTAATATGTATCGATATTTATATTGCAACGGACAGGTTCCAAATGTACTAAGTTGCGAATAGGAAAGGTACGTCACCGGCTGACGAATAGGCTTTTCTTCTTGTTGTTCTTCCTTCTTCTCCCAATCAAGAAGTCTTAATTGATTTGCTTTATTTGACACATTGACACTTTGACTCTTTGACACCACTTCTTCCCCAATCGCTTCTCCGATAAAGGGCGAAAGTCTCTTCTCCCGTTTCCCCTCGCCGTAGTACTTAGCCGCGGTCAAGAACAGCCGATCCCGTGCCCGCGTCATGCCCACATAAAAAAGTCTGCGTTCCTCTTCCATGTGATAATCGCCCACCGGTAAAATTTCTTTAACGAGTGCATCGGGGATGGGTATTTGTTCTTTGCGTTCTCTCGTCGGAAAACGGGCATCAACGAGGTTGACGAGAAACACGACCGGAAACTCCAGTCCCTTAGCCGAATGGATAGTGAGGATATTGACCGCATTATTTTCCGTCCAGTCTGTATCAGAGGCCATCGGTGACTCACCCAGATTCATGGCCAAATCTATCCAGTCGACTACGGCAAAAACACTTGCATCTTCATGGCTTCCTTCGTAGGTTTTGAGTTTGTCAAAAAACTTGGCGATATTGAGGGCCATTTTTTCTTCTTTGTCAGTTTTATACATCGTGTACTGTGTGAGGAGATTGGAATCCTGCAAAAAATAGTAAAGAATCTGTCCCGCTGATTCTTTCTTGATTAGTCCAAAATGCCGATGGATCATGTCGACTATTTTTTTCGTTTTTCCTTCACTATTTTTTTCACACGATTCAAACAATGAAATACCCAATTTCCTAGAATTATTTACGAGTACTGCTATATCCCGAGCTGGCAAATCCAACCAATCCATAGTCAGCACCCGATACATGGCTACATTATCTTCAAAGTTATACAAAACCTTCAGATACGCAATAAGGTCTTTGACTTCCGGCTGTTTAAATAATTGCCCTGGCCCAAGGAACTGGTACGGGATCCCGTGCCGGGAAAGCGCACGGACAAACGGCTCCGCATGATTATTTGCCCGTACGAGAATTGCAAAATCCTTCCATTCATACCCCATTTTGTCATTCCGGGCTTGACCCGGGATGACAAGTTGAGAGAATGCTAATCGAGCAATTTCCTTAGCCACTGCCTCCGCCTCATCTTCCATTCTTTCTGTGTAAACCACCTCAATCTTTTCCCCTTTCATCCTCCTCATACTTTCCAGTTTTTTATCAATCTTTTCTGCCACTTCCAGCCGATCCGGGTTATTATTTTGAATAAGATCGTACGACCGATCGAGGATTTCCTTGGTCGAACGGTAATTTTTTGTCAGGACGACGATTTTTGCTTTCGGAAACTGCTTACGAAACTGAATGATGTTAGAAATTGCCGCTCCCCGCCATCGGTAAATGGCTTGGTCGTCGTCGCCCACCACAGTAATATTTTTGTGGCTGCCGGCAAGAAGGATGGCGAGTTCATTTTGTGCAAAGTTGGTATCCTGAAATTCATCGATAAGAATATATTTAAATTGCTCCTGATACCGCTTGAGGATAGTTTTCCGTGTCCGAAAAAGTTTCAGCGTGTTACTGATCAAATCCGAATAATCCGCTACTCCCTCTTTCACTTTCAACTCCTCATACGTCCGATACGCCTGAGTAAGTTCTTTATATTTCTCAACCTCCTGCTCTTCATCATCGCTTTGAGTTTTCGCCCAGTCAATATATTCGCTGGTCGAAATATCCTCATCTTTTAAACGGGAGAAATGCTGCAACATGCCCGTAATAAACTTCATGGGATTTCCTAAAGGTCGATAGTACTTGAGATCAAACTTAAAAATATTTTTTCGCAACAACAGGATGGTTTCGGCCTCCGTCATGAGCTTAAAGCCTGGATCAAGCCCGATGTTCATCGCATCGCTTCGGAGGATCCGGTCGCAAAACGCGTGGAATGTGCTAATCCACATTTGCGTGGTACCAAAAGGAAGACCTATGTCGACACGCTCCTCCATCTCGCGGCTGGCTTTCTCGGTAAATGTGAGGGCAAGAATCTCGTCAGGTCGGGCTTTTTTGGAGGTGATCAAGTATTTAATCCGCTCGGTGACGACGGTGGTTTTGCCGGTGCCGGCTCCGGCGATAATCAACAGCGGCCCCTTGCCAAAAGTGACGGCCTTCTTTTGCTCTTCGTTCAATTTTCGTTCTTCAACCGGAATCTTTGCCACAGGGGCATTATATCGCAATTTTTATGGATTGCGATTGATACGGGTTTTACAAAGCTCTAAAAGCTGGGGAAATTCTGTAAATCCGGACTCTGTCGAAAAATGTTTTGCCCCGCGGACCAAAATCTCCTGGCTATCTAATTTATGTGCAAACTCAAGAGTAAGATGTGTTGGGACTGCCGGATCATCATCTGAATAGAAAACATAAGAAGCAGGAATACGTCTTTTTAGTTGAACAAAATCAAAGTCGCTCTTGTAATATGTTTTGTTTACATAATCGAACTCCCAGCGACCTCCAAGCTTTTGTAAAAATGGTGCTACGAAAAAGGCACTGTCAAGTGTGAGATTCCACCGGCTGAGAAAGTGCAGAATAAAGACACACCCGACTAAATGTCCCACAAAGCAAAGTTTTTCCGTGTCATGTAAGCCTTTTAAATTTTCTTCACAATACGCCATCCATGACCCGAGGCTTTGCTTCATTTCAGAACCGGGGCCGTTTTTTTTCAACTCTTCGTGCGTCGTATAGGGAAAGCTGGGAATAACTACTGTTTCTCCGACATCTTCCAACCCTTTGCGAATAAACGGAAACCAGTTGTCAACCGCCCCACCAAAAATTCCATGAAACAAAACAAATTTCATATGCCCTTTTGTAATATTTCAACAAACTCCTTTGGCGACACGATCCGTGTTGTACCAAACTGGTTGAACGAAAGTAGGTGCTTTTTGTCGCCGGTCACGAGGTAGTCTGCTTCTCCATCTTTGGCACAGGAGAGATATTTATTATCCTTCACATCCTTACTTCGGGTGACTAGTGAAACAACCTTAATGCGTCGCGAGTCATGATCGAGTCGCCATAGTGTTTCTTTTACAGATTCCTCTGTGATAGTCCCACGTCTCAAAAAACGATCACACACCTCTTTGACCTCTGCGGTTATCTCATCTGAGATTAATACTTCAAACTCGCGCGATTGCCAGGCGTTAAAAAGGGAGGAAATTATCTCTCCTCCCGTTAGTATAAAACTCACGTAGATATTTGCATCAAATACAACACGCATTATTGCCTTCTTTTTTTTGCTTTCTTCGGTGGTTGATTCATAGGAAGAGTATCCCGAATTTCATCAATAAGACGAACTGCTTCTTCTTCTGACATATTGATACGCTTGGCAGATGCCCGCATAATCTCAAAAGATCGTCGGCGGGCCTCTTCGCTGTTGAGATATGCTCGTAATGCTTCACGCAAAAGCTCGCTTCGGCTCCGAGATTCTATTTTAGCTTCTTGATCTGCCTGCCGGAGAAGAGCGTTTGGGATGGAAAAATTGATCATTTGCGTGTCCATGGTGATATTATATAAACCTTATATAAGTTTTGTCAAGAACGTATCTCGCGTGGAATAAAGAATAACAACGCTTGCCAATCCAAACAAGAGAGCACAAAGAGCGATGGTCAACGGTGCGCTGATTATTCCAACACCAAGGCTAGCCAGTAACGCACCAAATGGCATTCCGCCCACAAGAACGAAAGAATAGTAGGACAAAATTCTGCCGCGCAATCGGTCCGGAACTGACTCCTGCACGACGGTATTAAGGATGCCAATCATGGTAGCCACACTCCATCCGGAAAAAAACAACATCAATAAAGAGAGTATGAATTGGTGCCAAAGCGCATAGGTCATGGTGCTAAAAAAGATAACAAATACACAAGACAGCAATAACCGGTTTTTCCGCCGTACTTTTTCATATAACGCGTGAAACCCAAACGCTCCGACCATTGCGCCCAGTCCAAACGCGCTTTGGAGAAGTCCAAATCCCACTTCTCCCCGGTTATATATATCGTGGGCAAATACCGCCATGAGGGTATTGACTGGCCAGGTAAAGATCGTAAGGATTGCCACCAATGTTAACGAGACAAATACGACTGGCGTTTGGCGGACGAAGCGAAATCCTTCCGCCAGTTGTCCTCGGAACGGCGGGTGCTCAGTACGTTTTGGATGTATTGGCAACCTCATCATCCAGACGCTGACAATGACCGCAAGGAAGCTGACCCCGTTGAATAAATACGCCGGCGCAATTCCGGCTGCAGCAATCAACGCGCCGGCAATCGCGGGGCCAACCACACGAGCAGCGTTAAAAATGGCTCCATTGAGCGAAAGGGCGCTGGCAAAGTGCTCTTTGTCTACCAAATTTATCATGAGGGCCTGCCGCGTCGGCATATCGAAAGCAAACACGATGCCGGTTATCGCTGATGCGACAATAACATGCCAGACCTCAACCCGGCCGGAGAAAATAAGATACGACATGACAAACGCGATGATGGCATAACAACTTTGAAGAACCATCTGCGCTTTTCTCCTGTCTATCCGGTCCGCCCACACGCCGGCAAACAATACGAGAATGGTTACCGGTAGAAGATTGATTGCGCTCACAATACCAAGAAGCGACTTGTTTGTCGTGAGCGTTGGGTAGATGAGCCATTGTTCGGCAACCGTCTGCATCCACGTACCGATCAGCGATATCCCCTGGCCGAAAAAATAGAGTCTGTAATTTGGCGACCGAAGAGCGGGCAAAAAATTCCCGACGTGATATTTCACGCGATGGAGCATGACAAAAGTATATCAGATAGGACGATTCTCTGAAGCCAAAGAAGAGCGCTGTGTCCGAGATAATTTCTGGCCCAGGAGTTGGAAACCGCCCGTGACCGTACTCATGGTGTTGGAGGCGTTGGTTATGTGGCGGCCCAGGACACCGAGATTTTCTTCCACCTTGCCGTAATCTTTTTGGATTGCGCGAAGGAGAGTAAATACCTCCCGTGATTTATTCTCCAGTTCTTTTCCTTGAAAACTAAGGAGCAACACTTGTAAATGTGCATAGAGCGTATTGGGTGAAACAGGATAG
>JAGVFE010000031.1 GCA_020057765.1 Candidatus Woesebacteria bacterium
AACTCCAGCCGCTCGTTGCTTTCTTTTATTGACCGTTCTTCGTTAAGGTACGAGCGGTGAATAAAAGCAGCCTTGAGCAGGGTTTTGTCTTTAAACTCTACGTTGATGGTTTTTTGCAGATCGTCAAAGGTCATAGGATTTCTTTTAAAATCGTCCCCAGCACCCCATTGATAAACCCCGGGCTGGCTTCATTGCCAAATGTTTTTGCTAGTTCGATGGCTTCATCTATGATGACCTTTGGCGGTTCTTTTTTATTTACTAATAATTCATAGGCAGCCAGTCGCAGGACGGCTAGGTCAATCTTAGCAATTTTTTCAACGGGCCACTCGGGAGCGGCTGCCTGAATTTTTTCGTCGATCATGGGTGCTTGCGCCAATATGTCTCCGACGGTTTTTTCCGGCACGCCACCAGGGAAGCTATTGGAAAAAAGCGCCTGCATGATGTGGATTCGGCGCTGATGTCGAGGATCAAAAGGAGTTTTCATTTTACCACCACTGCCCGCCCGTCGTAATAGCCACATGCAGCACATACCCGGTGAGGCAACTTCGGGGCGCTGCATTGAGAGCATTTGACCACACCGGTCAATGTCAACTTAATTGACGCTTGTCGTTTGCCGCCGCGTCGCGTGCTATGTCGTCGTTTGGGTAGTGGAGCCATAATTAGTCTGCTGCGAGAGATTGTATTGTACCTTTTTCTGCTTTTTGTCTCAAGAGAGGAAATGTCAGGAGGCTTTTGAGGGCTTCTTGCGTTTGTTTGATGAGCTCGGTATCAAAAAAACTGGCAATCGTGAGCTCCGTGACACCATGTTGCCGTGTACCAAAGAGCTTGCCCGGACCGCGCAGTTTCAGGTCGACCTCGGCTAACTGGGGCCCACTGTAGATTGTTTCCATGGTCTTGAGCCGCGCAAGCGTTCCTTCGTCTTGGGCTTCGGTGAAGAGAAGACAGAAGGATCCGATACTTCCACGACCCACTCTGCCGCGAAGCTGATGAAGTTGAGCCAGCCCAAAGCGATCCGCAGCCTCAATAAGCATGACTATGGCGTTGGGAATATCAATGCCAACTTCAACAACTGGCGTCGTCAGAAGTATCGCATCCTTTTGTGTCCGAAAACGGTCAAGGGCGGTTGTTTTTTCTTTCGGCTTCATCCGGCCATGCAGTAGTCCGATGGTATGTTTGGCAAAGATGGCTTTAAGCTTTTTGTATTCAGTCTTGACAGCCTTGACCGTTGCGAGAGTTTCCGATTCTTCGATGAACGGACAGATGACAAATGCCTGGCCGCCGGTTTGATTGATCTGTTTGGTGATCCACTCATAGGCGGCCTCACGTTTCTTGTTGGGCACTACCCAGGTTTTTACTTTTATTCTTCCTTTGGGCATTTGGTTGAGCACGGAAAGATCTAGGTTTCCGAAAAGAATTCTGGCTACCGTGCGTGGGATAGGGGTTGCGGTCATCGTGAGAAGGTGCGGCGTTTTGCCTTGGGTATTTTGTTCGGAAAGCTTGGCACGTTGTTCGACCCCAAAACGATGTTGTTCGTCAATAACGACAAGGCCGAGTTTTTGAAAATTAACGCCTTCAGATAGTAGCGCATGGGTGCCGATGAGAATAGGAGAATGTGCTTCATTCTCTATTCTTTCCCCGGTCACGAGACCGACGTCGATTCCCAGTGGGCCCAATAATTTGGTAATCGTTTCGTAATGCTGTTGGGCCAGTATCTGTGTCGGTGCCAACAACACCGATTGGAGTCCGTTGCCAAAGGCGGCATACATGGCAATTGCGGCAACGACGGTTTTGCCGCTTCCCACGTCTCCAACCAGGAGACGATTCATGGGGGTGGGTTTGATAAGGTCGTCAAAGATTTCTTTGAGACTATTTTGTTGATCGTTTGTTAGTTCAAATGGCAAAGAAGTGATAAAGCGCTGCACATCGTCAGTTGGTATGCTGATGGGATACGATTGCTTCTGCTGTTGCCAACGCTGGCGCAGCAGATAGGCACGCGCTTGAAGAATGAGCAATTCGTCAAACGCGAGCCGACGCCGAGCCTCATCTGCCTTTTTTTTGGATGGCGGAAAGTGAACGGAGGTGACTGCTTTTTGTAAATCCATAAGTTCGTAGGTTTGCTTTGTAGTATCGGGAAGATGTTCAACAAGCTGTGAGGAAACTTTTTCTAAAACATCAGCAATTCTTCCTCGTAACCATTTTGATGTAACCCCGTCAGTCTCTGAATAGATAGGAACGAGGCGACTGGTATGAAGACTTTGCGTTTTGGATATTTCGTAAACAGGCGAACTCATAATTACCTTGTGTCCGAACCAGTCGATTTTTCCGGCGAGTCGAACACTGGTACCAATGGGTAAGACACGGATGAGAAACGGCTGATTGAACCAAATCACCGTAAGTTTTCCCGTTTCGTCGTTGACGACGGCTTGCTGCATGCGCTTGCCGCTTTTGGTGAGAAGATTGACGATAGAGTGAATAGTGCCTGATATGGTAACGGTTTCACCGGGCTGCACGCGGGCAATCGGAGAGACCAGCGAGAAGTCATCGTAGCGAAACGGCACGTAGTAGAGGAGGTTTTCAACCGTTCTGATTCCTAGTTTATCCAGTAGCTTTGCCATCCGTGGCCCGACTCGCGGCACATACTGGACAGGAGAATCCAACCGCAATTCCATGTGCTGATTATACCAGTTTTACCGCAGCCCACCGGCAAGGAAAGGGACGAAGGAAGAAGCAACCAGCGCCACCGAAGCGATGACGACCATTATCTTCCAAAACTTTTCGTGCTTTCTGAAGAAATTCATATAATTTTGATAAATTTTTTCTTGCCTATGCGAATAATATCTCCATCGTTTACTTCCATATCATTATGAATTGTTTTATCGTTTAAATCAATTGCTTCTTGTTCGATAAGCCGTTTTGCTTCTGACTTGCTGACTTTTGTTTGTATGAGCGCATCGATAACGCGACGGGCGCTTACAGAAACTGCCGTTGCAGAGAACGATGTTCCTTTTTGATGGACACGCTCGAATTCGGCTTGAGCCGCTTGGGCCGCTTGATCGTTATTAAATTGCTTGGTCAACTCAAACGCCAGGCGTTTTTTGAAGACCATGGGATTTTCCTCCCCTTTATCCATTTTCTTTTGCATGGTGTCAATTTTCTCAAGCGGCGTATCGGTTAAAAGTGTAAAACAATTGACGATGGCTTCATCCCCCAAGGCCATGATCTTGCCGTACAATTCATTGGGCGGATCCGTGATGCCGATGACATTGTCTTCTGTTTTACCGATCTTAGTTCCCTTGGCATCAGTCAGAAGCGGCACGGTCATAACAAACTTTTCCTTGTGGAGCGTTCGTTCATGTAGGCGTCGACCAGCGAGCATGTTAAACGTTTGGTCTGAGCCCCCAAGTTCTAGATCAACACTCATCGCAATAGCATCGTAGGCAACCATCACAGGATACAAAAACTCTACAAGGCTTATTTCTTGGTTGTTTTTTAATCGTTGCTGAAACATATCGCGTTCAATCATTTGTTGTACACTGAATTGAGACGTCAGCTCCAATACATCAGCAAATGTCAATTTGCTCAACCAATCATTGTTGAATTTAATTTCAACTGGATTTTCTCCGTCAAATCGAAGAATTTTGTTTGCTTGTTCCTTGTATGCTTTGGCGTTTATCAGTACTTCTTCGCGGGACAATCGCTTTCTTGCTGTCTGTTTCCCGGTAGGGTCGCCGATCATGCCCGTGAAATCACCGATTAAGAAGATTACTTGGTGACCAAGTTCCTGAAATTGCCGGAGTTTTCGCATCGCGACCGCATGACCAATGTGGAGGTGTGCGCCACTTGGATCAAACCCTTGGTAGAGGCGCAACTTTTTCCCGCTGCGGAGTACTTTCTCTAAGGGCTCCCGGCTGGGGTAAATCTTATCGACTCCCCTGGTGAGTAAATTATCAATTGCATCCATAATTAATTTTAACTATATCACAGAATGAATGAGCTGC
>JAGVFE010000003.1 GCA_020057765.1 Candidatus Woesebacteria bacterium
CTTGAAGTCGACCTTGTCGAAAAGCTCGACAAAGCGGATCGCATCGCCGCCGGTATTGCAGCCGAAGCACTGCCAGAGGTTATTCTTGGAATTCACGGACAATGAAGGCTTATCGTCTTGATGAAACGGGCAAAGCCCCTTGTAGTCCTTGCCGGTTGTCGTTAGTACAATGCCTTTTGAGGAAATCAACCCAACCAGGTCAACGGTCTGCTTGATGGCCTCGATTCGTTCTTTTTCTATCATCACTTCTTCTCCTCCTCTCTCGCAGGTCGAACAACATATCTCGCAGTAAATTCAACGATTCTCGCAGATGGACAGGGTTCACCAGAGCCTGGCCGGACCGATATTCGTGATCGAGCCGGTCCAGATCGTCGCCGCTAATCTCAAAGGCGGCAATGCCTCGGGCCGCATCCTTGATCCTGATCCCGCACAGATCACCGCCCTTGCTCAGGAAGAACGCACCGATGAAAATATCCGTGGTCTCGTAATGCTGGGTGATGGTGGCCACCTCCTTTTCCCAAAAAAATAAATATCGTGAAAAAATTAAGCCAAATTGATGGCTATCATATACCCAATACACGACACATGTCAACGCAAACAATGACAGCATGCTGGATTTTTTCAAAATTACGGGTAGAATAACCAATAAACATTGCTTTTAACGCTCACGAGGTTATGAATATGACGATTACGGAACGAATAAGGCTGCTTCGGCAGGAACGTAAATGGACCCAGGCAGAATTGGCCGAGCGCTTGGGAATTCATCAGAAGCAGGTGTCAGCCTACGAAAGAGGGGTTAATCTTCCTTCCACCGATATCCTGATCAAGCTTGCTGGGGTCTTCGATGTGACTCTTGATTATCTGGCTTTTGAGACCAAGGGCGGCACCGGCAAACTCAACATCCAGGATCGGGAATTGTTGCGGCGTTTTGAAATGGTGGATACTCTTTCCGAGCAAGAAAAAAGCTTGGCAAAAGAAATCCTGGATCTTGTTATACTGAAACACCGCTTCCAGGAACTTGCAGGAACTGGATTGAGCTGACAACCGAACGAAGGGGGTTTTTATGCAGACGGTGAAAGAAAAAATTGCGGAAGTTGTTTTGGCACAGCCAGAAGATGCTACTTATGAAGAAATTGTGCGAGAGCTGGCATTTGAAAGGATGATTGATCGGGGGCTGAATGACGCCCGGTCGGGACGGGTTATTTCAGACCAAGAGATGGCACATCGGATTCGCTCATGGCAGAGTTGAAATGGACGGCGGAAGCCGAGCAGTGGATGAAAGATATCCATGACTATATCGCTCGTGAAAATCCGATCGCTGCCCAAAAAGTAATTGAGGGCATCTATGATAAGGCCCAATTGCTGCGGGATTTTCCTGAGCTTGGCCAGACATACCGTTCAGAGCCGGAAGGCGATATTCGAATCGTGCTCTATGGCCATTATCGAATTGCATACTTGATAAAAACCGAAGGCATTATTGATATCTTGGGCGTTTTTCATGGTGCTCTGGATATTGAGAGATACTTCCCGTAAACAGAGTGACGGAGGGTCTTCGGCTGCCGGTTCCAGCCGCTGCGCGTCTTCCTCTGCGGCATCCTTCAGCCCGTCTTTATCGGATAAAAGAAACTGCAGCGGTACTAGGGCAACTTTATTGATCACCCCCAACCCCTCCAGGGGTTCACGGAAGGTGGTTTTCACATTTTTTGCAGGCTATGTCCGGCGGCTGCGCATCGGATGCCGTCCCTGGCGGGCGCATAAAATCAATTATGTAAAGTGCGGTAACAAGTTCGGTACGGCTACCGCCGCCGCACCTTACATAATAGATTTTATGCAACATACCCGGCAAAAAATGCGCCAACCACTGGCTTTATCAGATGGTGGCATCGGCCAAGACACAAACCATTCGGCGGGATGTCAAGCAAATAGCTGTTTCGTGTTTATTTGATGGTCTTCTGCCGACCTGACGGCTTGCTACAAGAATATTCTTTTTCCAGAACTTCAAGAATAACTTCGGTTGCATCTCGATGGGCTGGAATGTCCCAATTGGGATAGGCTCTCCAAATAAGTTCCAAGACATCTTTGGTCGTAATATTTTCAGGGATACACGTTTGATTTTCTTTCGGGATATATACTTTTAGCCGACGATATGCCTCAATAGTACCAAGAAAAAAAGATTGACAGTCAAAGTATGGTATCAACCCTCTAGCTGTCTCTCCAGGCACTGCACATGCCTCTAAAAGAAATTGAATCTTTATTCCACCGGATTTTGCAGGATATGTACAACATTTCGGATTAACATGTTCCGCTGATGAAATAGGAGGAAAAATTGTAAGCAAAAGAAGTAGTAGAATACTTGTTGTAACAATATTTTTTCTGGAATATCTATTCATTAATCAACCTCAATCGTTACAAGCCATTCGCCTAGCAGCCGGGGAGGCAAATTGTATAAAATTGGACATTACCATTTTTGCTAAATTTACCTTGCCAATAATAATCAGGTAGATTGACCTCTTTGGGTCCTGTGCTTGTCTGGCTGCCTATGAATTGAGAAACTTGCCCGCCGCGCAACCCTGTAACAAACACGACGTGACCAGGGTCAGCTAAAAGCGCTACATTACCAATTGTTGGTGATGTAGTTAGTTGAAATGGGCCTTTCCCAGATTTGATTTCGCCAACTGTAAATTCCCTGGCTAACGCACCAGGAAAAGCCTTGTTTATCGATCTAGCAACAAATTGATTGCATACGATATTCGCATAAGACAATCCTTGTCCGGCGATTTGATTGGCAGCACCTAGAATTTTTGCAACTTCATCAGCCGTTGCTTCATATGTACCAGACGGACATAATCCATTTTGGTCAGTCGCCATAACCGGGTTAGCCCCAGCATAAGCAAACAGATTCATCCCCCCATCCAAGCCAATCGGATCAGGAGTCAAATACCTCCCCGTCGTCGGATCATAATACCGGTGCCAGTTGTAGTGTAAACCGGACTCGTTATCATAATATTGTCCCGGGAAGCGGAAATTCTGTTCGACTATCGGGTTTTCGGCAATCTCTGCCTCGCCGAACGGATAGTACTGGGCAGACCAGACCGGCACGTTGTTTTCATCCACTAGGGATTGCGGGGTACCGTGCTTGCCATTCAGATAATGAAATATCTTGCCTGAGGCCAGATCCACCATGGCCAGCCGGGTGGAGCCGGAATAGAGGTACTCTTTAGTGATAGCCCCGGTAGCACCGTCAGCCTCGGCGATGATATTGCCGTCAAAGTCGTGCAGGAACAGCGTGGTTGTGCTGTTCACGGTCTTGCTCACCCGCTGCCGCAGACCATTATACGTATAGGAGGCAAGCGGCACCCCGCCTTCAGTGACCTGAGTCAGCTGTTTATCATGATTGTAGAGAAATATCCGGTTGTTGATCTGGATGATATTTCCGACCAAATCATAGGTATAATATGTCCGATGCAGGTTATCCGCCATTTTATTGTAATAATTCAAGCGATTGGTGTTTGCGGTGTATTCAAAAGGCTCGGTCCGTTCGATCACCGACCGATTTTGCTCATTCTTATTAAAGGACTGGGTCTGCCGATTACCGTTGCCATCATAGGTC
>JAGVFE010000069.1 GCA_020057765.1 Candidatus Woesebacteria bacterium
GAGGCGAGCTAACACGATTCTTTGAAATGCGTTCGAATTTTTTCAAAAACGTTCACATGTACAAATAGTAAATAGATAGGCTAAAAGAGAACCGTCCCTTTTCTCTCTAATTAGTTGCCTATCGAAATAGCTACAAAATATTTGGTGGCTTGATAGGAAGGGATACCGGCTACTCTTTTTTCTCCGGGGAAAGTATTTTGCCCGCAAAATTCCAGCATGAAATCAGTTTGCGGATTAACTGTGATTTTTTGCTGGGAAGTGAAAAAATCCATCACGTTTACATATCCCGACTTTTTCGCGGCTTCCTGATATACGTATCCCAATGCGGCCGTTTGCTGTGGATCCAAGCGGATAATCCCCTTTATTTTTGCCTTAGCCGTGGCTGGATTTACTAGCCCCTTTCCACTTGAATCAACTTTTTCAACTCCTGTTTTTGGCGCCAGACTCCCTTGCCACAAGATTATCTCGGCTAATCTCATCCCCTCCACGGTTTTAGCAAATTCATCCGGAGTAAATGGTCTACCGTTTTCCTCCAAGTTTTTTCGCAAACTTTCCAGGGGCATATCGCCCTGCCAGGGATTGCTACCGGAATGGCCTGTCTGGATGACAAAACCTTCATAATATCCGTTTTTTCTTCCCGTAACGTTTAGTGTCGCGGGGTTAACTTTTCTATTCGGATCAAATACCGCACTGAAAGCATCAGTAGATTCGAGTGCCTTGGGATAAACATATGATTTTATTACCGACCCATCCGGGGTCTTAATAAAAATAAAAAGTGGCGGTGCCGGCTGCAGTCGATTTGCTTCCTTGATGCCCTCTAGATTAAACGGCCCGACAAAAAATGGATTTTCCGGGATAGGTACTGCTTCTTTGGTAGGCGGCGGCCTGATTGGGATCTGGGTGGGAAAAATTGTTGTTGGCGCTGATGGAAGTTGGTCAAGAGGAGTAAGTAATAAACCATCTGGAATCTCGAAAGAAGCAGTTCCATCCGGTTCTGGCTGATTTGTTTGCCAAGGTGCAATTCCGGCCCTGTCCATAAAATAAGCAACTTCTGCCCATAAAACACAATTGAGCACAGTAAGCGTGGTCAAAAGCAGGGCTTGTTCCGTTCTCGACCAATGACGAAAAAATTCTTTCATATTTTCCTTTGCTCTATCGCAAAAATTTTTGTGACAAAGAAAAGGAAGCGTGGCGATGATGAGATTGGGGGTTACCCAAAAGCAAAAACATCACCACGCTTCACATCAGTCAGTCTTTTGCCTCCTTCCAAGCAAAATCGTTGCAATACCAATTGCGATTGCAGCGATCTGCTTCAACACTGGACTCTCCAGCAGGTCCAATCCGACACCCGTCGGCGGCGCTTTGGGAAGCTGCGGCGGCGGTGTCCCCGTCGGGATTGCCATCGGCGGCGGAGGCGGAGTCGCTACCGGCGGGGGTGAAGTCGCCGTGTTCGTTGCCATCGGCGGCGGAGGCGGCGATGTGTTCGTCGGCGTCGGCGTCGATGTTCCGGTCACCACCGTCGCCAACGTTGCCGTCGGTGTTGACGTAGACGTAGCCACCGTTCCAGTTGGTGTCGCCGTCGGCGTGGGCGTGCGTGACGGTGTGTTGGTCGCCGTCGGCGTCAACGATGGCGTCGGAGTACGAGTATGCGTGCTCGTTGATGTACTCGTAGCCGTCGGCGTGCGCGTCGCGGTCGCCGTAGCCGTCGACGTCGGTGTAGACGTCGCTGTCTGTGTACGTGTAGCCGTCGGCGTCGGCGTGGGAGTTGCGGGACACGGCCCATGACTCAGATTAAACTGTCCACTCCACTCTGAATAGATTGTCGTTGTAGCGTTCACAACAGCGCTACTCAGATTTAGCGTGGTAGAGTAGTGGGCTACTCCACCGGTAAATTTTAGCATTGCCACAACGGCACTTTGCCCATTGTTCCAGAAAACTGTAATGCTAGCTGGAGCTTTTTCCGCGGACCCGATCTGATTTATCACGAAATGCCACTCCGAGGAGTCGCACTCGTGATCTGTCAAGCTCGATTGCTTGACCGAAATCGGTTTTGTGCCACTCAACCCAATCCCACTTACGCTCATCATTACCATTACCATCAATAACCAAATCTTTTTCACTTTTCACCTCTTTTTTCCTCGGATTTATTCTTTTTCTTCCTCTTTTCATTTTTTCTGATTTACCAGATTTTTCACCTGGAAGGCCTCACCGAATCATCGGTTGAGAGGAATTGGCCTTTGGCACTCTTTCACCCCTTTCCTTTTTTATGATTGATAGAAGATCTGCGCCCTGAAGACAAAACTATCCCCAAAGTGCAGATCTCCATCATAGGAGGACAAAACTGACTGTTAAGGTGCGACGTAAGCCTTCACTTTTCCGCAAAATTGGAAAGAAAGACTTATGTCACGAGAAAAAATCCATTTTACCATGGATTTGACCTGTAGTTTACCAAATTTTGGCTGATTAAATCAAGCGAAAGCCTCAATGGACTATTTTCTCCCAAGGAAATTCACTTTTACCGAAGTGACCGTAACAGGCGGTTTCTAAATATAGTGGTGACCCCGCTCAGCGGGGTCACCAAGCTAAACTTCGTGCATAGCCAGCTAAGCTGGCTATGCAAAAACTTGACACTCCTTTGTATGCATGTCACTATAGTTGCATGATAGGAAAAGGTCTGCTCGTCGTGGTTTGGTTTCCTCTCACGTTTGTCTTGCTTTTGGTGAATTTAACCCTTTTGGCCGCAAGCACGCGCGTATCCGCTTCCATTTCCGAACAATATCCACAACCTCTTTCACACCGGGTCACGGCTAGTGCCGGCACGGCACAGATTTTAGGTGCGAATGTGGTTGCCGGGGACGCACGCGGCCTACTTCTTAAAAAGTTTCTCGAAAAATATAGCTCTCCTATGGCACCGTATGCAGATTTGCTCGTTCAAAAGGCAGACGAGAACGGCTTTGATTTTCGTCTGGTTGTTTCTATTGCTATGTGTGAAAGCAATCTAGGCAAGCGCATGCCGTCACGCGACTCTTTTAATCCATTTGGCATTGCTGTCTACACAGGTCAGGAGTTTGGCAAGAAATTTAATGACTGGGAACATGCAATTACCTGGGTATCAGAATACATCCGAACGAAATATTATGACCGCGGCATCACTGACCTCAGGGACATCGGTGCCATTTGGGCACCTCCTTCGGTGGAAAATGGATATTCCTGGACCAACTGCGTCCAACAATTCATAGGTACTATAACTTGACATTTCGCCAGTTATAGGCTATACTACTTGGTTAGATCCTAAAGTGGTCTGCTTAATCGTAGACTGCTTTAGGATTTTTTTGATGGCTAAAATCCTTTCTGCATCCGCACTGGTTTTTCTTCTCTTGGCGGCTTCGGCATGGCCGGCTTTAGCAGCGTGGCCGTCGGTAGCTGACGCTTCTGCTTTGCCAACATTCCGGCAACTTAACCAAGACGAGCGAGTAAGCACTCTTCGGGCAGTTCTTGACGACTACGGCTCGCCGCTTGCCGATAGCGCTAAAGACTTCGTCTCTTATGCAGATAAATACCAGCTCGACTGGAAGCTTGTTGCAGCCATAGCGGGGGTTGAATCCACTTTCGGTAAGCATGTTCCGAGCAACTCATTTAACGCCTGGGGATGGGCAGTATTTACTGGACAACAAAGCGGCGCCACATTCAGAAGCTGGGAACGTGGCATCGCACTGGTTTCCCAGGGCATCCGTGAAAAATATCTCAATGATGGTCTGACGAGTGTTGAGCAAATCGGCCGGCGGTATGCTTCCTCGCGCGCCTGGCCCAACAGCGTTCGCTTTTTCATTGCAAAAATCGAGGGATTTACGCCGACCTCTTCGCGAACGCTCCCCGTAGAGTTATAATGGAAGGAGAACATAGCTCTCGTGGCGAAATTGGCAGACGCGCAGGATTTAGGATCCTGTGGGGAAACCCTTAGAGGTTCGATTCCTCTCGAGAGCACTTGGCTATCGCCATTCTTCGTGATAGGATAAATTCATGTTGAAATTTCTTGCCCCACTTATTTTATTCGTCCTGTTTGCTCCGGTTGTTTTTGCCTCTTCTGCGACGGCATACAAGGATTATCTCTATCAATTTGATGTCTACCGCACTAAGTACGCGGATTTTAAAGTGGCAAAAAATGAGTATCTCAAATTTAAAACATTAACCAGCCAAACAACTGCACTGGGCAACACCAAAGCCATGATGGCTCAACGGGATGAATTACTTCGCGCATATCTTTTACTTCTCAATGAAAAACTCAACGAGAACGCCGGTATTTCCGAGACTGAACGCAATACGTATCAAACATACATCCGCAATGAAGTGGCCTTTCTGGAAGGACACAGCAAACTCGTGGAATCCATTGGCTCTTTAGAGGACGCAACCCAAACTTCCAGAGACCTGGAGTCTCATTACGCCATACTTTCTTCTTCCATGCGCCAAACGATATCCGGTATCAGCTTGGGAGATCTGTCTGTCCTTGCCAAATCCTTTGATATTGCCCTTGCTGACGCAAAAGCCCTCGTCACAACCAACCGCGGCATCTTTCCACCGGAAAAACAGGCAACGCTCGATCGCTGGCTGCTTCAAATTGCCAACGTTCGAAGTTTGTATCAACAAAAAGTGGATATTATGCGCGGATACGAACAGGAATTGCGCGGCACCAACATCGAAGAGCAAAATCAGCGCTTCGCCGCCATCAAAAGAGGAGTCGGTGAAGCACGACAGTATTTGCTCGATGGTTCAGGATATTTGGGAGAACTAACGACAGCACTCAGGTATCAAAACTAATTATGGATACACCCAACCAAACCCAACCCGTAACGCAACAACCGAGCCCCGTGCCGATTGAGGCATCGGCTCCCGGTGCAAATGTAGTCCCGCCCATGCCTGCACCGTCAAACCCACGAATCAAACCGGAAATAATCACGGCTATCGTCGTGATTCTGCTCGGTGCGCTATTTTTAATCGCCAACCGATTCTTGTCTTTCCAAAACTCTAAACCACCGGTCGTGATAGAAAAACCCACACCAACCCCAACCCCGACGCCTACTCGCCTACCATCAGCGCTGGCCACACAAAGCGCGTTTCTTAAGCTTGAAGCCAATGGAGCGTCTTTATCGGCGAGCATCAATAATTACGTCGTCGACGACCCAAGTCTTTCTCCGCCGGTCCTCGAGCTCCCTCTTGGTTTTTTGTGATTTTCTGTGCTACACTCCTTGACATGACTTCTGCAATCAATCGATTAGCCGATGCCACCATTGAGCTGACCATCACCATCCCATGGGTGGAGGTGAAGACCGTCTACGATCACGTTGTGGACCATGCGGTTGAAAATACAGAAATCACCGGGTTTCGCAAAGGAAAAGCTCCCCGCAATTTAGTAGAAAATAAACTCGACAAAAGCAAAATTTATGAAGAAGTTCTCAAAGAGCTTATCCCCAAAGTCTATAACGAGGCCGCCACAGCACAGAAAATCAAACCCATTGTCACGCCCAAAGTGGAACTCAAAGAAGCCTCAGAAAACAAAGACTGGGTACTGCGGCTCCTAACCTGTGAACGGCCTACCATCACGCTTAAAGATTATAAAACTGCAATCAAAGATCTCAAGGCATCCAAGGGTCAAAAGATTTGGACACCAGGTCAGGAACCAAAACCAGATGACAAGGAACAATCAACCAAGCCAACCCTTGACGAGCTCCTCAAAACACTCTACGACAATGTCGACATTTCCTTGCCCTCAATCCTTACTGACCAAGAGATCAACCGATTGCTTTCCGAACTTATCGACCAGACAAAAAAACTCGGCTTAACCGTCGAGCAGTATCTGACTTCAACCGGAAGAAACGCTGACACGATTCGAAATGAATACTCCGAGCAAGCCAAACGGAGTCTGACTTTGGAATTTGCACTAGAGGAGATTGCAGATAAAGAAGCCATCTTGGTTTCCGATGATGACATTGATACCGTGATTAAATCCTCAAAAACCGATGAAGAACGGAAGGCTCTTTCTGCCCAACGGTACTACCTGGCCTCTGTTCTCCGGCGTCAAAAGACCCTTGACTTTTTATCCTCACTCAGCTAAGGTTTTTGCAAATACTCCTGCCCTGTAGTATACTATTGCATCCATGAATCAACAATTTGGTACCCCACAACAGCCCAAAAGGCCGATCCAAAACCCGGTCAACGACAGCATCCTCGAATCTCTGCGTTCCATAGGCGGAGGAGTAGGGAAAACCGTCATAAAAGATCTTGCCGGTAAAGGAACCTCTGATGCGCTTACGTCTCTTTTTGGAGGACTTCAATCACCGCCCCAAGGAGAGATGCGTCCGGATCAAGCGATTGATTTGGGCAAAGAGTATTACCCGCCGCAGATGCGCCGGCCGGAAATCGCCGTTCGGCCCTATGTCAAACTTGAAGACGTGGGTATCAAGGAAAAAATAGATGCAGTTCGGATGGAACTTAAGGCTCTCTCCCAATCGGTGAAACAATTGCAAAGTGAAATTACCAAAGCGGTCACAGAAACCCCAGTTGATCCGGGAATTTATCATCTCAATTTTTTTGAGCGCCTTCGCTCGATACTCAACAGTATGCGCCAACAGATAGACGATAGCCGAACCTGGCTTGCCACCTGGAATACACGGAAAAAGAAAATGGGTTACTGGGGTAAATATAAAAAGCACGGCACCCAGTTTGGCCTCTCCTCCGAACGCACCATCGCCACCCAGGCGGGATAAGTTATAATAATACAATGGGCGCATAGCTCAGCTGGCTAGAGCGTTGCATTCACATTGCAAAGGTCCGGGGTCCGAGTCCCTGTGCGCCCACACATGATTCCAACACTATTCCTGTTTCTTAATCTTCTGTTTGCTATCTTTATCTTCTTTCTCACTATCGCATTCGTCACCGGCGCGCCGTTTGTGCCGTCAACCAAAAAAACTGCAGAGTCTATGATTCGTCTGGCAAAACTCAAGAAGGGCATGAAAATTTATGATTTGGGTTCCGGGGACGGAAGATTATTGGTTTTAGCGGAAAAAGTCGGTTGCAAGGCCATCGGATTTGAAATAAATCCGTTTTTAGTGATTCTTTCCCGCATACGACACCTTCATGTTGAATGGAAAAATTTTTGGAAAACAAACCTTTCCGATGCGGACGTCGTTTTTGTGTATCTTTTGCCCTGGCGTATGGAAAAACTTGCCGCGTTTCTCACAAAGCAACTCAGACCTGGAGCCCTCATCGTCTCTAACAGCTTCATCTTCCCCGATTGGAAGATCCTCCGCTCCGACCACCCCAATCATGTCTATGTGTTTCGAAAAACGTAGTGTGATAAAATCTTCGTATGGATATCCTATTTGATGGGCAACAGACCGACGAACGAATCCTCTGCGTCATAGTACCGCATCAGTTTGCCAAATATGTAGCACTTGTTCGGCTCGTTCTTCTGGCACTTTTTTTCTTTTTTATTTTGCAGTTGATTGCCTCAGTCGTTCCCTCATTTACGGATCCTATAA
>JAGVFE010000109.1 GCA_020057765.1 Candidatus Woesebacteria bacterium
CTGAAATATCAGCATAAATCGAGTAAATGTTGTCATCTGGACAATCTGGGGAGGTGTAAATCCGGGTGCCAAAAATCGGCAGATTGCCGGAGCAAAGATTAAAATTGGAACCGACGCAATAGCAAAAAGGACGAGCGACACATGAAGGATAGTCAGCGACATCTCACGCGCTTCCCCTTCTTTGTCTTGCGTCACATACTTGGTAAACACCGGAATAAAGGCAGAGGTAAGGGCGCCCATCACCAAAAGCTCAAAAATAAAATTCGGGATGCGAAATGCGGCAAAATACACACCCAACTCCTCCGGAGCAAAACGCGCAGCCAGCATCCGGTCGCGCAACAGTCCTAAGAGCCGCGAGACCAACACCATTGTCGCCAACACAAACGCAGCCGAGCCCACACTGTTTTGTTTTTTGGCAAGGAGCGAAATGATGCCCTTCATATCCGACTATTATAATGGTATACTTGGCATCATGCCAATCATTGCGCGAGCCATCAAAAAACTTCGCCACGACCGCAAACGCACCTCGGCCAATGCCTCGGTACGAAAAAACGTCAAAAAATTGGTAAAGGTCATGCGCAAAAAACCTACGGCAAAAGCCCTCACCGCCGCCTACAAAGCATTGGACAAAGCTGCCAAACACCACGTCATCCCCAAAAACCGTGCCGCCCGCCTCAAGTCTCGTCTGGCTAAAATTCTCAATAAATAGTTTGGACTATGCCTGCCAATATTGCCTCCATCAACCTGCTCGGCCAAGAAGACCTCGCCCGAACCCCGCAGGGGAGAATTGTCAACTGGGCTCTAACTTACGGCCGATATATCATGATCGGCACGGAGATCGTCGTACTTCTGGCGTTTATTTCCCGTTTTTCGTTGGATCGCAAACTCACCGATCTTCGGGAAGAAATCGATCAAAAGCAGGCAATCTTGACGGCCAACGCGTCTCTGGAACAGGATATCCGCCTCGTCCAGGACCGGATCGCCAAAATTAAAATTATCACGTCCGACCAATCCAAACCGGTAAATACGTTTACCCTTATCAATACGCTGCTGCCCAAAGATACCCACCTCAACAGCCTCGAAGTAACCAGCGATAAATTTTCCGCAGAAGTTATCGCCGGAACAACCGCAGGTTTTGGACAATTTTTGACTAATCTCCAGTCCGTCAAACAAATTAACAAAGTCGAGGTGGGAGAAATCAAAAAAAAACCGATTACGGGCTTGGAATTTAAGTTGACTGCGTATCTAACAACGGATAAGAAAAAATAATATGTATAGCCGCTACTACCAATCGCTTACCAAGTTCGTTAAACAGCCAAAGACGACTATCTACACGAGCGCCGTTTTTTCTTTTCTTGCCGTCTCTCTTTTTGGTTGGTATGCCATCCGGCCCACACTCCAAACTATTCTGTTTCTTCGGAGGGAAATTGAGGACAATAAAGTCGTCAGCAAGCAGATGGAAGAAAAAATCAGCAAACTCATTGAGGCCCATGCCGTGTATCAAACCATTAAGCCCCGACTTCCCCTCTTGACACAAGCATTGCCAGAAGATCCTTCCGCCGTTGCCGTAGTGACGCAACTAAAAAATCTGGCAACTGTTGCCGGGGCTACGGTTTCAGCTATCACCGTTTCTGCGGTGCCACTGACTGCCGGCTCGGCAAAATCAACAACGCGTAAAGTTGCCGACACACCGATCCAAATGGTAATTGGCGGGACGTACCCGACGATCAAATCTATCTTAACCGGCATCATCAACCTCCGCCGAGCCCTCACCATTGAATCATTTACCATAACGCCGGATAAAACATCCGCCCCAGATGGACCTGTTCCTGATGTAAAGCTACGTATGGTGCTCAAAGTACAATCACACTATCTGACACCTTAAACGCACAAATATGGATAGCGACCGTGACCTATTGCTGATTTCCGTTTTTACTTTTCTCACCGTCTCTTTGTGGGTTTTTTTCGAGTTGGTAAAAACGACAAAAACCACCACGATAACCCCGACGGTCCAACAAGTAATCACCCCATTTTCATCCACGCTGGAAACCGATATAGTGGATATGTTGGAGAAAAAATCGGCACAATAGTATGCAGACGCCCAAAATTCCCACTCTGCTTGCCCTCATTTTACTCGTCGTGTTTATCGGAGTATTTATCTTTGCTTTCGAGCACATATCGCGCACCTCAACTTCGGCAGGCGCGTCGATTCAACCTCTCAATGTTACGGTAACAAATGTTACCGATTCATCGTTTTCTCTTACGTGGGAAACGGCTGATGCGGCAACCGGATTAATTGAGGTTTTTTCAAGTAGGGAAAAAGCAGAAGCGTTTTATGACGATCGCGACACCGGCGGTAAATCGAAACCCGGAACATTCACTACCCACAGCGCGACGGCAATAAACATATTGGCAAATACCACCTATGACGTAAAAATTCTTTCCAACGGTAAAATGTTTTTGGATAATGGTAAATCATATAAAGTCACGACGGCCTCAACCATCACCGGAACTCCTTCCGGTCTAGAACCGGCGTACGGAACGATCATGACATCGGCAAATCTGCCGGCAGAAGGGGCGCTCGTCTTTCTTTCTCTGGATGGAGGACAACTCCTCTCAACACTCGTTAACGCATCAGGCAATTGGCTTATCCCGCTCAATCACACACTGACGACAGATCTCTCCCGATATGTCACTGCACAAACGAGGATAACAGAGCTCATCCGTGTCGATCTTAATAATCAAGAGGCAAACGCCGTCACCGATACCCTCAATGACGCGCCGGTGCCGACCA
>JAGVFE010000126.1 GCA_020057765.1 Candidatus Woesebacteria bacterium
CGCGCTGGAAGGCTGTGGGGCAAGCGTACAGATATTTAAGTGATGTGTATAAACAAGACGATAATGCCTCCATGGCACAACGGGCACCGGAGCAGGGATTACGTTATGATATCGCTTCAGCCAATAATGCTCTGAAACCATTAGACGAATATACACCGGAAGAAAGACAAAAAAGCTCCCTCTGGCCGAAAACATAATGCGCACGATAGAAACCATCGCCAGTCCCCACACAGAAGCATTTGCCCACATGCCGCTTCTTCAAAGCGACAACCTGACCAAAGCTGCCGAGATTGACGATCCCCAACACCTTGAGAGAGACCAGCTTCTGCCGATATTGGCGATGGGATATGCCCTCTGTGAAGCCAACCCTACCATCGCAGCTGTGGCTTATACCCAGTTTCCGCCGAACCTATTTGCGATACTTGGCGCAGACGATATGCTTGCACGGATTATCTATTTTTCTCACTTCCATCACAAAAATGTACGTTTGCATGGCGAGGCGCCGATTGCCGTAGGAGGATCACTGTTTATCAACCCGCGCTTAATTGACCAAAGCAATCGGTTTATCGTCTGGAATGAAGGATGCGGGAGTATATGGAAAACCCGGCTTCACATGTTTGTTGCCAGACCAATTTCTGTTACCCTGCGGGGGTATGTATGGAATCATTGGATACAACGACCAATCTATTTCCAAGAAAAAATTACCCGCACGCTCACTGGCTACATGGAACATGAAATGGATCACTTGGATGGCAGGGACGCCACCGACAGACCTGAGCAAATACTGGACTTTAACGATATCCCCTCTGGCTTAAACGGACGCCCGGTTGAAAAAATTGCTAATGCAACGGTCCGTTTTGTGCTCGACTATTGGTGCAAAAAAGGGGTGAGTCACTTCCTGGTACATCGGCAAGGGAAACTCCTGGTGGTTGATACAAACGGCGACGCCATCGGGCCCTATACCCGTCGGCAGGAAGATTTCCGCCCTATATGAATAAAGACAGGGATATAATCCCGCTGGCAAGCATTAGTAATTATTTCCCCATAGAAATTGCCTCTCCCCCGCCGCACCGAACCAAACTTGATGTAGACCAGGATGCATTAATCTCTGCACTTCTGGCAAGCAATACCCGGCGTGACCGTCTACGAATTGCATTTGTGCGCAATGAACCGAAAGTAGACATCGCACCCCAAAATCCCGGTGAAATAGCTGAAATCACCGCGCATGCTAAAAGCACAAGCGATAAACCAATACCGTCTGCCGTCGCCATCAACCGGACAAGCGGCGTCATCTATCTTCGAATTCCGTATAAGGATCATGAAACCAGAGTACCGGAAGAAACTGCTAAAACGACGACAAAGGGATTTCATAAAGCACTCTCTTCTGTCCCAAAGGAAAAATATAAACATCTCTGGCATACCAAAGATATATCGCTAGATGCTGAAACTGCTGTTTTCACCGCAAAACTTCTAGCTACAATAGCAAGTCCTGCACTATCTGTTGCCGCTATTAACCTTACAAACATTGTAACCAATTCACATCTGGAATCTGGAGCAGTAAATGTTTTTATGCCTGCATTCGCATATTCGTACGTAAGCTTTCTTTCATTATTAGATGCATATATGTATCGAAAAGGCACCTTACGTGTAAATAAAATTCGTGAACGTTTTGCTCAAATGTGCGCAAAAGATCCACGTATGGCTTTATACCCAACAATGCTCGTCCATGAACTCCTTGTGCCATCATTTCTCTATTCCCTCCGTACCATGAATAAAGATATTTTTGTCGTAAAATAAAAAAAGGGATAATTGAAATCACTTCAACGCTACTAAACCATATCACACTAGCTGCCTCTCTTTGATGCCCCTTGACAAGGTCTGACCATTGATGATACTTTGCGACAAGTATTGATATCCCCGCCCAAAAGAAGGAGGACGTATGTCTTTAGGTGATGACTGGCCCGACCTACTCACGGTACGGGAAGTAGCCAAAATCCTGCGCGTGTCCGCCCTCACGATCAAACGATGGGGCAAACGGGGGAAACTGCCGGCAATCCGCATCAACTCCCGCGGCGACCGCCGCTATAAGAAAGAGGCGGTCATGTGGCTCTTGGGGCTGCAGCAAAAGGGGCAATAGAAAATTGTCTCAGAAGTTTTTCTGCTGTCTTTTTTGTCTCTGAGGTGATGACAACTTCCACCATCCCCTTCCCTGGCTGACCGTAGCAGACCAACGCGCCCACTGGCGCGTGGATGATAACCGGCAACACCAACAGATCTTCCTCGCCGTCGATAAACAAAACCTGATGCGTTGATGCGCCAATGCGTTGATGCGGAAGACAACTTCGTATTGCTTCTATCGCCTCGCGGCTGATGAAACCCGGGCCGCTTTGCACGGACCTTGCCGGCCGGAGACGATTGACCACCTCCGCAAATGGCTTCCGCCCCACTTTGCCGTCGATGATGGAGAGGGTCGGGATGATGCCGGCATCAAGAAAAGTTTTGGTCGCAATGTCTCCGACGGTAATGATGGTCTTTTTACAACTGCGCTCTATTGAGGCCGTTACAGCAACCCCTTTAAGGACCGTCCCTAATGGTGAGCCGAGAGTCGCCCGCAATGATTCCGGCATAACCAACCTGCCGTTGTGATCAATTTCACCGTTTCGCATTCTCGTCGAAGAAATAGACCGACCGTCCTCCGCCGCCACCATGGGTACCTCGATGAGTGCAAGCGATGACAGGGTGGAACCCTGCCGGAGTACGTTGATTCGCTCTCCGGTTTTACGGTTCTCGCGCGTCACGATGAGGGCATCCAACTCTTTCATCGAGGCCGCCGGCTCATACGGGTTATCAATAAAAATTATTTTGGCCCGATCAACAAATCCTTGAGTAATCAACCACTGATCAACTGCCTTTTTCCGTTTTGTTTGGTCATTGGGATTTGTGATTTGAGATTTATATCGTCGGATAAATTGATCAGACGTTAACCCGATGGTCACCTTCTCACCCTCGACAAACGCTCTCATTAATAAAGCAATGTGGCCTTTATGGAGTCCATCAAACGTACCGGCAACAAAGACGTGATGATACATAGTATCTTCATGGTACCACAGGGATAAAGGGGGAAATTCCCAGCAAACCAAAACGTATAAAAATGAACAGGTGCAAACTAAGCGAAAGGGTCTCTCAACACATCATACATGTCTGGAATTTCTCCAATTCTGATGATTTCTTTGAAACGCCCGGGTGGATCTTTTTCTATGGGAGACATAAAAACATTCGTTACACTTCACGCTCTTTGGACTTCTGACGGTGCTCTTTGCCTATATCGGGACCATCGAAAATCCGTTGAATTATTTCAATCAAAGCGTTCGGACTTTCTGTTTTCGGGCAGGAATATACTGTTACTCCACGATCTTCACACGCTTCGACAAGGTTATCAAACGGTATAAATCCGGACTTGGCACGGTTTTCAAATGATGGATGTGCAATAATGAAAAGACTGTTTAGACGTTCTTGTGATAAGGCGGTTTGGGTTAACCAATCCGACACGACATCATATGCAGACCCTGGCTCATCACGGCCTGCACTAAACGTACTCGTGGTGATAATGGCGGTTCGCCCGCTGTGATCTTCCAGCCATCGATCAAGCTCTTTGAATCGAGTTTCTGCTTCATTCGGAGAGTTTCCGGCATCAAAATATTTTAAACCCGTCAAATGCAAATCCAGAAGACTTCCGAAGCTTTGTTTTATGTCTTTGGTTTCAACGAAAACAATATTCATATCTGCGGGGCAGCGGGAGAATACGGCGTACTATAGCACAAACCGTTTCTGTGTCAAGCAGAGATGTGTCGAAGCCTGTTGCGAGATTGGGAGTTGTCTAAACCAAGAAAACTATACTATACTACGTCCAGTTGCATCAAGCAGAGCCTATGAGTGATGAAAATCTAATGAGTGGTGAGATTCCAATATCTGTAAGAATCCGAAAATCACTCTTTCAACAAAGTCCTCGGATTAAAGCTGTTGATGAGCTTGATTCTTGGCGAAAACTGTATGGTCTTCCCAGTGGGGCACCCATAGAAGATATTGTGGGTGCGTTGGCTGACCATCAGGGCGAAGTCCGTCGCGGCTCTTATTCCAAAGTATCCCAAAAACCTCATGAAAGGAAACTAGAAAATCAGCCATGGTGGAAGCCTTTCGGTGGAAAACCCAATACAAACGATGAAGTCGTTCGTGTTGCTATCCTCAAACTAGAAAAGGAGATGCCAGGGGCCACGGTAAGGTTTCCAAATCCCGATAAACAAATCGGCTCCGGAAGAGGCAGAGGCTTGCGCATACAGCGGACTGCTGATGGGTATGGAGCTACGATTGAATTATCATGCGGATGTTCTCTCAGGCGCGATACCAAGGGCACAGACTATTGGTCTCCAAGATTGGACTGCGATGTCCATAATGGTCTATAAATCCACCTTTTCATCTTGCTCTCTGTTTCCTGTTCATGGTACTCTAGATTTAGCATGCTTCACCCCCTTGCCCCCTTCCTTGATCTTGCCAACCACCATGCCAATGCGACACCGGAGGATATCAGAACGCTCTGTGCGGATGTGGTTACATACGGCCTGCATGCGGCGTTTGTGAACCCGTGCTTCATCGCGCGTGCCAAAGACGTGCTTGGTGATCGGGCGCCCGCCGGGACGGCAATTTCGTTTCCCTTGGGCCAGGAAACATTGGCCAGTAAAATATCTGCAGCCAATGAAGCAGTCCAGCTGGGCGCCGATGAGTTGGATATCGTGCCGAATTTGGGATTGTTCTTGGCCGGCGATACCAACGGGTTTCTCGCGGAGATGACGGCAATCGTCGAATCCGCCCGGATGGTGGGCAACCCATTCGGCAAAGCTCAGGGCAAGCCCGTCGTGGTGGTCAAGTTTATTGTGGAGTGCGGCCATTTTGACAGCCTGCCCGATGCAAAAAAGCAACTCACTGATGCCGCTCTCCTGATCCGGCAGTCCGGTGCTGACTTTGTCAAACTTTGTTCCGGCATGGGGCCGCGGGGCGTGTCGCTAGAAGATCTCAAAACGGTTAAGGAGGCAGTCGGCGATACCATCAAAATTAAAGTCGCCGGCGGGGTGGATACGCGACAGGAAGCCGAAACCATGATTTCCGCCGGGGCAAACAGGATCGGAACATCCCACGCGGTAGCAATCGTAACGGGCTAAATTTTCTTGAGACGTACGATGACTGCTCCAATGTTTGTAGGATTTTTAAAGAGTAAATCAGTTGCCACCAATCGGGATGCTCCGGCCTCGGTGATGATTTTTGCTGTCTGTTCGTCAATCCCCTCTTCCGCCTCTATGGCAAGGTCCGGATAGTGATTGCGGATGGCACGGATTTTTTCGACGTTTTCCGTTTGGAGCGCCAGACCGCTGGCGCCCATTTCCGCCATCATCACCAACACCACGTCAAGATTTTCCAAAAACGGTTCAATTGCCTCAAGCGGCGTCGGCCCGTCAATGGCTAGTCCGCCTTCAACACTTTCTTTTTCCATTTCATCCAAGAACAATCGCGGGTCGTTGGCCTCGACATGGGCAATGATGCGTTTGAAACCAGCCGCTACCAACGGCTGGATGTATTTTTCCGGACTTGATACCATAAGGTGAGCTTCCAATTGGACTGATTTGGCTAATTGGACAAATTTGGTAAATTCCAAAAATGTCGTGGTGGGCGCGAGCGATCCGTCTGCGATATCTATCTGCACCCACTCGGTGTAGGGGGCAACGAGACTAACTTTTTTGACGATTTCGTCCCAGTCTTTTTCAAAAATAGCAGGGATGATGTCAATCATTTTGTCTAGTCTACTGGAGTTATTTGAAGGATTGCAAGGAGGAAGATGGGTATACCTGGTCGTCAATGGCAAAGCCATTCCAAAAGATCGGCAGATAGGCCAAAAAGACTATAATTATTATAAATTTTATAATTATTATAATTATTATAACAATTATAATTGTTGTTTCTTCCTGTACTCCAAGCGCTTTTTGAGAAGGTTTTCGCGGAAGCCGCCTTCCTTCACAAATTGCTCTTCCAGCCATCGGAGTTTTTGGTCGAGGAGTTGGTTGGTTTGGTTGATGAGGATGACCATCGTATTGGCCGCTTCCTCGGGGGTTCTCAGATAAATTTTATAATCATTATAATTTTTATAACGGTTATATGCGATCTTGCGGATCGCCAGAGAGCGGGGATCGTTTTTATCCCATATCGCGAGTAAGTGCTGCCGCAGATAATCCAGATAATCATTGAGTAATTCTTCTAAAGAACCGCGTGCCACTCCCAAAAGTTTGAGTTTTCCCTCGACACTTCTTTGCAGATACCCTTCCGCGATATTCTGTTTTCCGCTTCGACCGGCCTGATCCATCTGGTCGCGGGTACGGGATTTGTAATCGATGTATTTTTGGGTGAACTCCACGGTAAAGTCGTGAATTATTTCCGCCTGCCCAAAAAACGGCAGGCTTTTATAGCCTTTATAATCGTTATAATTTTTATAATGGTTATAACTGTTATCCATAGCCCTAGTGTATCACTGTCTCCTGATGATCAACCAGTCCGCTGACGCACTGGAAATGGGTGGGGTGCCGAAGTTTATCGTAAACCGATCGGGCTGTTTGTCGCTTGCCCACACCGTCGTGTTCCAGTTGGGGAAGACGGAAAGCATGTAGTCCGAATCCCCACCTGGCAGGTGTTCAAGTCCCGTCACGGCAACCGAAGTCTCCCCTGCCCCGACGGCCAGGGTGCCGCTTGCGCTGGCACCCACGACGAGATCTCTGAAGATGCCTCGCCTCGCTTCGAGGTCACCGGCGAAGCGGGCCGAGCCGGAAGCATCAAAGGCTGTCACGATTTCCCCGCCCGCCCCGCGGATGAGGAGCCGTCCAAAGGCAGACGGGGTCGCCGGGTGTTCAAGGTCAATCGTCAGGTCGCCATGAAGGGGGACAATGGTGTTGACGCCAAGGATTCCCCCAACCGCCAGGTTACCACTAACCGCTAAGTTGCCTGCGATGATGACGTCTCCGACGGTGTTGATCGTAAGCGTCCCGCCGAGGATGTCCACGTTTGCCAGCTTGTTCTTTTGTATGTAGAGCGTATCGTCAAGCGTCTGGATGCCGTCTGATCCCAGAGTCAGAGGACCGGAAATGAACACCGGACCGGCAACGGAAGTTTCGCCGAGTGCCGTGTGGCCGAGGACCGTTAAATCAGAGGGAATAGTGATGGTTCCGCTGTCGGAGGCCGAAAGTTCAACTGGCGTATTAGCTGTGGTTTTGAGGTGGGCGACATCTTGCGCAAGCAGCGCTAACAAAGCAGAGGACGTGGCGTCTATCTCACGGACGATGCTTGCTGATGGCGTGGCGATCTCTGCCAGCCGCTCATCCAGATCCCCAAATCTCGTCACGATGCGATCAGCGTAAAGCGTGCCGGAAAGCGTCGCATTTCCTTGGGCGTCAAATAATGCTACAGGAGGGCCTTGGCCGTTGTAGACGCCGAAGGTTTGGGCATCGCCAAGCTCGACGGCTATACCGTCTGACTCAGCGCTCAGGGGCGAGATTGTGTTGGTTTTGAGCTCCTCAATTTCAGCAATTGGGGAGACGATTTTTTCACGGACGGTAATCTTATCAGCAATAATTTGGGAGATTTGGGCGATTGGGGATATTAGGGAATTGGTGATAATTTTTTGGCTTTGGATAAGGCCGGCGCGCAAGTTGGCAACGGCGGCTTCAGAGAAGGCGGCGGCGCGGGAAATGACTTGGCCAGTTTGGGAGATTAGGGAGAATTGGGGGAATTGGGGAAGATTGCCGTCGTAGACGAATTCGGCTGAATTTGGCACGATCTGAAGGTCGCCGGTGGAGGTGAGATAAACATCCGGATCAAAGTAGCTAAGATTGACAAACGCTTCGACAAGCTCAGTGCCAGAGCCAGGTTGCCAGGTTTCTAACGCTTTAGCTACCGTGTATCCAGCTTGGGTGGCCTTCATGGCCAGGCCGGGCTTATCTGAACTGGTCAAGAAGTCACCGACTTCGATCGGTGGCGAGTCCGGATCGATCTTCACCTGCACCGTTGACCCTGTTTTAAGCGCAGCCAATTGTCCTGACAAAGAAGCAATCTGTCCCTGCTGTTCCTTGATGCCGGCAATAGTCAGGGCGGACAGTCGGGCATAGTCGATGGATTTGGCATCCATGCCGTTGTCTTCCCAGGCTACCACTTCGGGGACTATTTTCCCCGCTTCTTCGGCGACCAGCCCCAGATCGTGCTTACCGCCATATTCAGCTTTCCAGTCGAAATAGACGGGGTTTAGTTTATCAATTTTTGTCAGCGCGTCGGTTATAGGACTTTGGTTTTCTTTCCAGCGGCCTGAGGAATAGGTGGTCCAGGCGTCGGCGATGGGGTCGGTGGCGGAAGTTTGCACAACTGTTAAAAGATTTCCCGGCCCCGTCGTCCCGATGCCGACGTTGCCGTCATTTGTCACAGTCAACTTTGCATCCGAGAGTGAGACATTGGTCTGATCTAGCGCATTGTTCAACGCGAGGTGCAGTTTCATACGCGAGTACGACGCCCCGATGCTCTCAAATAGAATCCCGCCC
>JAGVFE010000063.1 GCA_020057765.1 Candidatus Woesebacteria bacterium
ATCAGAACCATCATGATTACCGGCGACAATGAACTGACGGCCAATGCCATTGGCGCAAAAATCGGACTGATCAAACAAAACGAAGAAATTATTACCGGTAGTCAGTTTGCCCAACTTTCAGATGAGGAGGCTTTGAGCCGGCTCAACACCATCCGCATTTTTGCCCGGACTACTCCTGGTCAGAAGCTGCGCATCGTGCAGCTTTTCCAAAAAATGGGTCATGTGGTAGCAGTTACCGGAGACGGGGTTAATGATGCATTGGCTCTCAAGCAGGCAGATGTTGGTGTTGCTATGGGTATTACAGGAACAGATGTCGCCAAAGAGGCCAGCGATATGATCATTACCGATGATAATTACGCGACTCTGGTGACAGCAGTTGAAGAAGGTCGAACCATCTTCGACAATATCAAATCGGCCGTAAAATATTTGGTTGGGTGCAATGTAGGAGAAGTTATCACCGTGGTTATGGGCCTGCTTTTGGGGTGGCCGCTCATTCTGACACCCCTGCAGATTCTCTATATCAATCTGGTTACAGACGGTTTGCCGGCAATTGCTCTGGCGATTGCTCCAAAACATGCCGGGCTTATGAAAAGAAAACCGCGTGCCACCAAAAGTATTTTTGATACGTTAGATACTGCTTGGTTTTTGGAAGTCAGCGTTTTGACTGCGGCAACAACACTGATTGCCTTTTGGGTTGGACAAAAAATCGGTACACTGGAACTGGCCCGGGCGTTGGCATTCACAACCATCATCCTCGTCCAATATTTTATTTTGCTTGATGTCAGGACAAGGAATAGTTCAATTTTCAAAAAGAACGTATTCGCCGATAGGATTTTTTTCTTGGCATTTTTCGGAACACTTGTCTTGCAGCCCCTGCTTATTTATGTTCCTCTGCTTTCAAGTATCTTCAAGATCACCCAGGTGTCGCTTATTCAATTGGCATTTGTCTTCGTTCTTTCGTCGGTACTTCTGGTATCATCAGAGATCCGCAAGTTTATGGTATTGCGCCGAGGCGTATGATTCTTTACAATGTCTGATATGAGTGAAAATGAAAAACAAAAATTTCTTGCAGGTAATCCGCTTCAAACCATTTTACTTATCGCGGTGATTGCAGGATCATTTTTTGTCGGGTCTCTTTGGACCAAAGTTCAGTTTCTTGAAAAAGGTGGCGTTGGGTCGGCGTCAAAAACGGCACAACCTACAACTCCAACCACCAATGCAGCCCCGGCTGCTCCACCAGAGGCTCAGGTGGATCAGATTAAGGATGCCTTCACCAAAAGCCTCGTTAAGTTTGGTGATCCTAATAAAAAACTTGTATTTATCGAGATTGCAGATCCAAGTTGCCCGTATTGCCATGTGGCAGCGGGGCTAAATCCCGAACTCAACAAACAGATAGGCGATCGGTTTAAGCTGGTTGCCGACGGCGGTACGTATGTGGCTCCGGTTCCGGAGATGAAAAAGCTTGTCGATTCCGGAAAAGCGGCATTTGCGTGGCTCTACACGCCCGGGCACGGCAATGGCCAGATGGGAACAAAAGCCATGTATTGTGGGTTTGAAAAAGGAAAATTTTGGGAAGTACACGACAAGCTCATGACCAACGAGGGGTACAATCTTGTCAACAACGTCGTCAAAAACGACAAAACTAAATCCCAAGAACTCGTCGACTTTCTTAAATCCGCCATGAGTCCAACGGACCTAAAATCGTGTCTGGATAGCGGCAAATACGATGCTCGCTTATCAGAAGATACCAGTCTTGCCTCAGGACTTGGAGTTCAGGGTACACCCGGATTTTTCGTCAACACAACCCGTTTTGCCGGGGCATATAGCTGGAAAGACATGGAATCGGCGGCTAAAGCCGCATTGTAGTTAAAAAAGTTCTTCTTGTAATCTCTTTGGAAGAGTTTTCCCCAAGTGTTTGAATGCTTGATGCGTTGCGACGCGGCCGCGGGGGGTGCGCTTGAGAAATCCTATTTGCATGAGATATGGCTCGAGTACTTCTTCGACTGTGCCGATGTCTTCGGAAAGAGCCGTAGCAATGGTTTCTACTCCAACCGGACCGCCGGAAAATTTTTCGATAATGGTCGTCAGTAGCCGTCGATCAGAACTATCCAGTCCCATCGGGTCAACTTCGAGCATATCCAGTGCGCGGCGCAATATGTTTTCGTTTATCGTTCCATCGCCCTCTACTTGCGCCACATCCCGTACCCGCTTAAGAAGCCGCAACGCAATCCTTGGAGTGCCGCGACTTCGTACGGCAAGTTCTTGTTTGGCGTCATGGCCTATGGCGATTTTCAGTTTCTTTGCCGCCCGCTCGATGATCTCTTTCAATTCTTTCGGTTCATAAAAATTTAACCGTGATACCACACCAAAACGGTCGCGCATGGGAGCAGACAGGAGCCCAATCCTTGTGGTAGCCCCGACTATCGTAAATGGCGGAAGATCTAGTCGTAGGGTTCGGGCCGACGGTCCTTTCCCAACAACTATATCGAGGGCAAAATCCTCCATGGCTGGATAGATGGTTTCCTCAACGACTTTATTAAGCCGGTGGATTTCGTCAATAAAAAGAATATCCTTGGGTTCCAGATTCGTCAGTATTGAGGCAAGATCTCCGGCGCGCTCAAGCGCTGGCCCGGACGTGACTCGAACATTAACGTCCAATTCTTTGCCGATGATGTGTGCGAGTGTCGTTTTCCCCAGTCCGGGTGGTCCGTAAAGAAGAATATGCTCGA
>JAGVFE010000103.1 GCA_020057765.1 Candidatus Woesebacteria bacterium
AACTACACCAACTGTGACTCCAACGATAACGACAACGCCTGTACCGACAGCCACCCCCACACCAACACCTACGCAAACAGCCACCCCCACACCAACACCTACGCCAACAGCTACGCCACGGCCGACGGCAACTCCTACTCCCACCCCGAGCCAACAAGCAGCAGCGACACCCACCCCCGGCGGCCTGCTCGCTTTGGCTCCCACAGCTACTCCGACGCCGATTCCGACCCAACCGCCGACACCCAAAGTCCCGGTTGCCGGCGCCGGGCTGAGTATCTTAGGAATTTCAACAATTATCGGTGGGGCAATTCTTCTCCTCTTGGGGTTGGCGTTATAATATTTTCTTCACGTATTCATGTAATTTCACAAAGTCTTCCTTGGGAGTCAGTACGTATTTACCTCCATACATCCAAAGCGGCGGTGTCATCAGTTGATCTTCAATCGACACTCGCTGGATAAATTTTTCCGCAACCCGGGAAGCTAATTTCCCAAATGTTAATACCTCTCCAAGATTCATGTCAGTATCCGTTGCCGCATCAAGTGATTGCAAAAGCGTATTGTTTTGTCCAAACCGCATCCATGTTGCAGGATTCGTCAATTTTTCCTTGAGTGCTACGATGACCTCCTGCTGTCTCCTCCCGCGTGCAAAATCCGTACCCTCTTCTCCTTCCGCGTGCCTGCTTCGGACGTATTTAAGCGCAGTTGTCCCATCCGTGTGCTGTGTGCCGGCATCAAAATGGATGGATTCATAGCGGCACCGAAATTTCGGGTCGCTATCACAAAGATCCTCTTCTTTTCCCTCAATGGGAAAGTCAGCATCGGTAAAGCCTTGCGCCACGGCAACGTCGATGCCGCCGGCATCATCAATCACGCGCCGGAATCCGGAAAAATCGATCACCAATCCGTAATGAATCGGAGTTCCTACGATATCTTCTGCCACAACTTTAGCAAGCACCAATCCTCCACCCTGTCTTTTTTCTTCCCCATAATGATACGCACTGTTAATTTTATCTTTCAGCGTATCCGACCAAATATCGCGCGGAAGAGAAATGAGTGTCAAAGTTTTCGTTTTGTGATGAAACGATAGCACCATCATGCTATCGGTCAAATCCGCTCCCGGCCGACTGCCCCCTGGGATACCAAGCAATAGGATGTTGGTCCGGTCATCTGCCATTTTGAGTGGAGCGCCGGAGTCAAACGCCAATCGCAACAGTGTCCCCGGGCTCATCCCTGTATCGCGCATGAAACGCATGCCACGGGTCAAAACCTGAAACGCTATGAATATGATAAGCAGGCCAATTGCAATGGCGCTGACACGTTTTACTCTGGGTGCAAACAGACGCTGAAATTTATACTGCATGTGAAGCTGACTCGATTAATCGATAAAACTTTTCCGGATCCAAACTGGCCCCACCAGACAATACCCCATCAATGGCTGGCTGCGTAACAAATGATGCAACGTTTTCAGGCGTAACGCTGCCCCCATAAATTACAGACGTCACTCCTGTTTTTTTCTTAATCGTTTCAATCACCGTACTGGCATTCTCCGGCGTATCTGTTTTACCCGTTCCTATCGCCCAAATAGGCTCATAGGCTATGACATCGACACCTTGCGGAACGATAACGTTTTCATCTGGCACGCAATAGATTATTTTTAGTCCCGCATCTTTTGCCTGATCAACTTTTTGCGCAAGTACTATATCTGTTTCTCTAAAATATTTCCGCCGTTCCGAATGTCCGATAATCACCCAGTCGCATAATTCCTTTAGCTGCCGTGCGCTGACGGCTCCGGTGTATGCTCCATCCGGATATGGCGAAACATCCTGCGCACCTAATTGAATTGGTAGTTTTAATTGCTGTATGTGATATCGAAAAATACTCAAAATCGTAAATGGTATACAAACCACAACCGTAACGTATTCCATTTTGAATTTTGAATTTTGAATTTTGAATTTCTGAAGCCATTCAATGGCTTCGGTGGTGGTCTTGTTGCTTTTCCAATTCCCCGCAATAAAAAGATGCTTCATTATGATAGATTATACGGTATGTCTTCTATCCTCCTCAATGATTTAAATGAATCCCAGCAAAAAGCCGTCACCCATACCGACGGACCGATTTTGATCCTCGCCGGTGCAGGATCCGGCAAAACACGTGTGCTGACGTACCGCGTCGCGTATTTGATCGGCGAAAAACACGTACCGCCGCACCAGATTCTCATGGTCACCTTCACCAACAAAGCCGCCGGCGAAATGAAGGAAAGAATTCGCCAGTTGTTGTCTGGCAGCCTTGATATACCCTATGCCGGAACGTTTCATTCGTTGTGTGCCAAAATACTCCGCATCGAGGGCAAACACATCGGCATCCCAACCGGATTTCTGATCTACGACGATCAGGACCAAACGGATGCTGTCAAGGACATTATGAAAAAGTTGGACATTTCGCAGAAAAATTTCAATCCCGGGGCTATCCTCCACACGATCTCGGAAGCAAAAAACGAACTATTGCCCCCTGCCGAATACTCCCAGTACGCCCGCGGATACTTTCAGGAAACGGTAGCGCGCGTGTATCTTGCGTATCAAAAACTCCTTAGGGAAAACGAGGCACTGGACTTTGACGACCTTCTTATGAAAACCGTCCAACTGTTTGAAGCCAACCCGGAGATCCTCGGTAAGTATCAGGAAAAATACCACTACGTCCTGGTTGACGAATACCAGGACACCAACAAGGCCCAATACCTTTTAACTAAACTCCTAGCCGGAAGATACAAGAATCTCTGCGTCGTGGGTGACGCATCACAATCCATTTACCGCTGGCGGGGAGCCGACTTTCGCAACATCACGAACTTCACCAACGACTTTCCCAACGCGGCGATATTTAATCTCGAGCAAAATTATCGCTCCACGCAAATTATCTTGGATGCGGCCTTCGGCGTCATCTCTAAAAATACCACACACCCCATACTCAAGCTCTGGACTGACAAACACGGCGGCGAAAAAATCACCCTCTATGAAGCGCGCAATGAACACGACGAGGCAACGTTCCTCATCCAGACGATTCTGCAGTCCAACCGGCCGTTTTCCGACTTTGCCGTGCTGTACCGGACCAATGCGCAGTCCCGGGTCATTGAGGAAGCATTTCTCCACGCCGGCGTTCCCTACACACTGGTTGGCGGCACGCGATTTTACGAACGAAAAGAAATCAAAGACGTTTTGGCTTACTTACGTTTGATTGCCAATCCCAAAGACACGGTTTCTTATGGCCGGGCAGAAAAAATAGGAAAGGGCAGGCTGGAAAAATTTCTCGAATTTGCGCAAGAGATAAAATCAGATGACAAGCTCATCTCTTTTACTACTCTGGAACTTCTGGATACAGTTGTCGAAAAAACTCACTACCTCGAACTCTATGACGCCAACGTGGAAGATGAAGCGTATCGGCTCGAAAACATCAAAGAACTTCGCTCGGTAGCAACCGAATTTCCTAACCTCACGGAATTCTTGGAAACCATTGCCCTCATCGAACAAGAATACACACCAAAAAATGTCAAAAAGATTGAAGGAAAACGCGACGCCGTCACCCTCATGACCCTCCATGCCGCCAAAGGACTGGAGTTTCCGATCGTAACGATCGTCGGCATGGAAGAAGGCATTTTCCCCCACAGCCGGTCGCTTATGGAAAAAGAAGAACTGGAAGAAGAGAGAAGGCTTTGCTACGTGGGGGTCACGCGGGCGAAAGAAAAATTGTATTTAACCTACGCTAACCGACGGCTCTTCTTTGGTACCCGCACGTCCAACACCATCTCGCGCTTCATCGCCGACATACCCCAACACGCACTAGAATTATCCGTTTCCCTCAATGCAGATCAAAAATTTTCATACGAAGAAATACTATAATTAGCGTCCCAAGCACAACTCCTACAGATAGAACCATCTCTACCTGAAGAAACAACTTTGTAATTCCCTTGACATGCCCAAAGGAAAATATATGAGGAATGATCCGGCTATCGATGGGAAGCCAGGAGATTGGCTCTGAACGGTGTCGTTTAGCCATGATACAATCATTATAACATATGAATTCTACTGCAAGTCATCCCCTGCAATCACCCACATGGGGTTTATTCCGCAGAGCCATGGGAATCGACGTCGTCCAAATTCATGGCTGGCAACTGACGTTTCACAAAATTCCCCATACCCCCTTTACCATCGGCTACTTCCCCCGCGGCCCAATGCCGTCAAAAGCAATGCTCGCGACGCTCGCAACGCTCGCAAAAGAAAAAAATGCTATTTTTATTCAATTAGAGCCAAATGTCATTGAAAATTTCAAATTGAAAACTGAAAATTACGGCCTCCGCCCATCTCATCACCCTCTTTTCCCCAAATACACCTTTATTCTCGATCTGACCAAGTCCGAAGAAGAACTTCTTAAAGTTATGCATTCCAAGACCCGCTACAACATCCGTGTCGCGCAAAAACACTGTGTCGTGATCCAAGAAGATGATTCCCAAAAAGCATTTGAGGCTTACTTGCAACTCATGCGCGAAACCACCCAGCGCCAGGGATTTCTGGCACATAATGAAACATATCATCGAACTATGTGGCAGACACTTTCCAAAGCTGGTATCGCCAAACTTTGGACGGCAACATACCAGGGGAAAATCTTGGCTGCCTGGATTATCTTTTGCTGGAAAAATACGATCTATTACCCCTACGGGAGCTCGTCGCGTGAACACCGGGATGTTATGGCGCCAAATCTCCTTCTTTGGGAAATCATCCGCTGGGGAAAGTTGCAAGGATTTAAAAAGTTTGATCTCTGGGGCGCTCTCAGCCCCAATCCTGACCCCAACGATCCCTGGTACGGCTTCCACCGGTTCAAAGAAGGGTATAGTCCAAATCTGGTTGAATTCATTGGCTCGTATGATTTGGTGCTGCAACCAATGCTATATAAATTCTATACAATCGCCGATAAGCTTCGATGGTTCTATCTGACACGATAGAATGTATGCA
>JAGVFE010000066.1 GCA_020057765.1 Candidatus Woesebacteria bacterium
TGGCTCATGATGAAGCCAACCGCGCGCTTATGGGAACCCATATGCAGTCACAGGCAGTACCGCTTTTGACTCCGCAAGCGCCTACCGTCGGAACCGGGATGGAACGGCCTATTGCCGAAGCTCTCGGCCGCGTGGTGAGCGCACCTTCTGACGGGATCATCACCTACGCCGATGCCAGCAGCGTGACAATCAAAACCAAAGATGGCGACGAAATAACCTATACTACGGAAAAATTTAAGCGATCGGCACAATCGACGTGCTATAACCAACGGGTGCTGGTGGCAACCTGGGACAAAGTAAAGACCGGCGACGTCATTATCGATGGGCCATCCAGCGAAGACGGCGAGCTTGCGTTAGGATCAAACTTAACCATTGCCTACATGAGCTTTGACGGCTTAGGTTACGAGGATGCCATTGTTATTTCCGACCGATTGGTCAAAGAAGACGTGCTCACCTCTGTCAACATTGAAGAATACGATTGCAGCGTCGTCCAAACCAAATTGGGACCCGAAGAAACGACCCGTGATATTCCCAACGTGAGCGAAGAGGCGCTCCGAAACCTCGATGATCGCGGTGTCGTCGTCGTTGGCGCGGAAGTGGTTCCCAATGATATTTTAGTTGGGAAAATTGCACCAAAGGGGGAGACGGAATTGACGGCTGAGGAGCGATTGCTTCGTGCAATATTTGGCGAGAAAGCGCGCGAAGTGCGCGACACCTCTTTGCGTATGCCTCACGGCGAGCGCGGGACCGTCATCGATGTGAAAATTTTGGATCGCGACACTGGCGACGAATTAGAGCCGGGGACACTGAGGAAAATCGTCGTGCGGGTGGCACAGATTCGCAAAGTCGTCATCGGAGACAAATTAGCCGGACGCCATGGCAATAAGGGTGTTATTTCCAAAATCGTCCCGCAATCTGATATGCCGTATTTGCCGGACGGGACTACTGTGGATATCATCATTTCTCCGCTTTCTGTTTTATCCCGCATGAACTTGGGGCAGCTCCTTGAGTCGCATCTGGGTTGGGCGGCGCAAAAACTTGGAGTCAAAATAGGTTTGCCCGTTTTTGCAGGAGCAAGCGAGGCTAAACTCGTTGAAATGCTTGCCAAAGCCGGCCTTCCGGCCAATGGTAAAACCGTTTTGTACGACGGTCGAACCGGCGAGGCGTATGCCGAGCCTGTGGCTGTCGGCATTGGCTACGTCATGAAGCTCATCCACATGGTGGAGGATAAAACGCATGCGCGCTCCACCGGCCCGTATTCGTTGGTTACCCAACAGCCGCTCGGCGGCAAAGCACAAATGGGTGGACAACGGCTCGGAGAGATGGAAGTATGGGCCCTCGAGGCACATCGGGCCGCACATATTTTGCAGGAGATGCTCACGATCAAATCCGATGACGTCATCGGTCGGGCAAAAGCGTTTGAGGCAATTGTCAAAGGCACGGATATTCCGGCTTCCACCGTTCCGGAGTCATTTAAAGTGTTGGTCAAAGAGCTCCAAGCCCTCGGCCTCAATGTCGAGCCGACCATGGCCGTAGCCGCACCAGCAGGAGTCAGCGATGATGGCAGTGTCACATTGCCCGCCGCTACAGCAACACCAGCCGCAGGAACCAAAACTCAGCAAGATGATGTAGCCGTAGCCAACGCCGCCAAAGAACTTGCTGCTGCAAGCGGAGAAGAAGTTGTCGCAGAAGGATCAGCAGAAGCTCCAAAATAACTATGGATAAAAGAAATACATTTGCCAACATTGTTGATTTTAAGGGTCTCCGAGTGCGGTTGGCTTCTCCCGACGAGGTCAAAAATTGGTCCTACGGAGAAATCACCAAACCCGAAACGATTAACTACCGGACGCTCAAGCCAGAAAAAGACGGATTATTTGACGAGCGCATTTTCGGTCCGACTAAAGATTGGGAATGTTATTGCGGCAAATATAAACGGATCCGTTACCGTGGCATCGTCTGCGACAAATGCGGTGTTGAAGTAACCCAGAGCAAAGTTCGTCGCGAACGGATGGGCCATATTTCTCTGGCAGTACCGATTGCCCATGTGTGGTTTTTCAAAGGCGCCCCATCCAAACTTTCCTTGCTGTTGGATATCAGCCCGCGGGCTCTGGAGGGCGTCATCTACTTTGCCCAATATCTGGTCATTTCCGCTGACGAAGACAAGCGCAAGAAAATTTTGGCTGAATTGGAAGAAAAAAGTAAAAAACGTGTCGATGATGTGGCCGTCCTCTATGACAAAGAACGTGCCAAAAATAAAGAAGAATACGCCAAAGAAAAAGAAACTGTAAAAGCCCGAAGCGGGGGCAAAGAGGCAATGGAAATGGCACTCCAAGAGCTTTCTCTCAAAGAGCGGCAAGAAGGCAATCTGTTGGATGCGCGAGAAAGCCAAGAAGGCGATAAAATTAAAGAAATTATGGATTCTGTTGTTGCTTTGGTTCGCACTATCCGGCCGCTTTCGACGATAACTGAAGACGAATTTTTGCGGCTGGATGAGTATGAAGCAGCATCATTTTTTGACGTTGCAATGGGCGCCGAAGCTGTGATGGAAGTTATCGGTAAGCTTGATCTTAATAAACTCGCTGCGGATTTGCGCGATGAAATCGGCAAAACCACAGGCCAGCGCCATATCAAAGCCACCAAGCGCCTCCGCGTCGTTGACGGCATGCGAAAGTCCGATATCGCTCCTTTGTGGATGATCATGAAGATTTTGCCGGTCCTTCCACCGGATCTGCGACCCATGGTGCAACTTACCGGCGGCCGGTTTGCCACCTCGGACTTGAATGATCTGTACCGCCGTGTCATCAACCGCAATAACCGGCTCAAGCACCTTATGGACTTGGGCGCTCCGGAGATTATTTTAAGAAACGAAAAACGGATGCTCCAGGAAGCCGTCGATAGTTTAATTGACGCCACCCAGCGGCCCACATCGCGTGTGGCTCAGTCCCTTCGTTCACTTTCCGATATGCTCAGGGGTAAACAGGGCCGTTTCCGTCAAAATCTTTTAGGAAAACGGGTTGACTATTCGGGTCGCTCTGTCATCGTTGTAGGTCCGGATCTTAAATTAACCCAGTGCGGTTTGCCCAAAGACATGGCTTTGGAAATGTTCAAGCCTTTTGTCTTGCGCGAGCTTATCGCCCGGGGTATTGCCCCCAACGTCAAAAACGCCAAAAATGTGTTGGACCGAAGAACGCCGGAGGTCTACGACATATTAGAGGAAATTACGAAAAATCATCCGGTACTCCTCAACCGCGCACCGACACTCCACAAGCTAGGTATTCAGTCGTTTTATCCGATCCTTATTGAAGGAAGTGCCATCCAGATCCACCCGTGTGTCTGTGCCGGCTATAACGCAGATTTTGACGGAGATCAAATGGCCGTTCATATCCCATTGGGGAGTTCCTCGCAGGAGGAAGCTATTCGTTTGATGTTGCCAACGCACAATTTGCTCAAGCCCGCAGACGGATCGCCGATTACGGTACCAAATAAAGAAATGGTATTGGGTTGCTACTATTTTACAACGATTGATGCAAAGTATGCGGGACTGGCAGAAGCAGACTATCCATTGGCCGGCTCCAAAGAAGAAGCACTGTATGCCTATCAGATGGGACAGCTTGTCTTGCGCCAGCCAATCCGCGTCAAACTTGGCGAGAAAATAGTTGCCACAACCATCGGCCGCATACTCTTAAACGAAAAATTGCCGGAAGGTATGGACTTTTTCAATGCTCCGGTCAAGGCTGCCACGGTCAAGCAGATTGTCACCTCCGCATTGGTCAAGTACAGCAAGGAAGAAGTGGTTACTCTCATCGACAATCTTAAGGAAATAGGCTTTTTGGGCGCGACGTACTGCGGCGGCTTGTCTGTATCGGTTTTTGACTGTCTGATGGTTGACGAGAAAAAAGATATTTTGCGGCAGGCAGAACAAAAAGTGGCTGAAGTTGACAGTAACTATCAACAGGGGCTCATTACTCTGGAAGAAAAGAAACGGTTGTCTAATGAAATTTGGATCGAAGTCACCGAGCGGCTGGCAGATATCACGTGGACTCGGATGCCGGCAAACAATCCAGTCAAAATGATTATCGATTCCGGCGGCGCGCGTGCATCCCGCGATCAGCTCAAGCAACTGTCTGCCATCAAAGGACTCGTTGTTGATCCTTTGGGCAAGATTGTTGAATTGCCGACCAAGAGCAACTACCGCGAAGGACTTTCTATCTTTGAATACGTCACCTCTACCCGCGGATCCAGGAAGGGGCTCACGGACTCGGCACTCAAAACTGCCGATGCCGGATACCTGACCCGGCGGTTGGTAGATGTAGCCCACGACGTGATTGCCCGCATGGACGATTGCGGTACCAGTCAAGGCTGGGAGATTTCCCGACACGAAGACCGGACCGCAGTCTTTTCTCATCGCCTCATCGGCAGGATTGCCGCCGCCGACGTGGTTGTGCCAGGGGGTAAAAAAGTGATCATCGCCAAAAGCGGGGAGATTACCGACGTTCATGCCAAATTGATTGACGAGCATCAGGTGGAGTCAGTTCTTGTCCGGTCGCCGATTGCCTGTCAAGCTAAGTTTGGTATCTGTGTTGCCTGTTACGGCCGTGACTTTTCCACCAACGCAACAGTAGAAATTGGTACCCCGGTTGGAGTCATTGCCGCACAATCTATCGGGGAGCCTGGTACACAACTTACCATGCGGGTTAAGCACGCAGGAGGAATCGTGGGTCTGGACGTGACGCAAGGATTGCCCAGAGTAGAGGAAATTTTTGAAATGAGGACCCCGAGGAGTTTGTCGCCTATAACCGATATTGCCGGCAAAGTAGAAGTTAACCAAACCGACGGAGGCTACGAAGTACGTGTCCGAAATACCCAGCTTAAACCACCCGAAGAGCGCGAATATCTTATACCACTAACCGCCGAGCTTAAAGTCAAAGAAGGCGATTTGGTGGCAGCCGGTGACGAGTTGGCCGGAGGATACCTCGACGTTCGAGAAGTATTGCGGGTGCGCGGACTGCGGGTTGCACAAAAGTATCTCATCACTCAGGTCCAGAGCGTCTATGAGTCGCAAGGCATTGTCATCAATGATAAACATTTTGAAGTTACTGTCCGCCAAATGAGCGAAAAAGTCAGAGTCGACACGTCTGGCGACACGATACTCCTGCCCGGTGAGATGGTTGACCGAAACCGGTTTGAAAGCGAAAACGCCCGTGTCTTGGCTGAAGGCGGAGAGCCGGCAACAGCACAAATAACCA
>JAGVFE010000062.1 GCA_020057765.1 Candidatus Woesebacteria bacterium
AGCAAACTAACACTCAGTATATATACGAAGGGGAGTTGCTACGTGTAAATACATTGCCACCTGATGAAAAAAATTATATTCGTACCAATTACGCTCCTTATCCGAATATCCCCGGATTGTTGCTGAGGAAATAATCATAAAGCAAAAATAGCCGCAGATTCTCCAAACGTTTTGTAAGGCCCAAGAAATGGATACCGTTGGCCAATGGTGGTTGTTTCGCTTTTTGTTGTAGTGATAATATAGCGGATTTTGTTGTTGGTCAGAAATGATTGCGCAGCCTCTTGGGCCAATTGTCCGGTAAAAAATTGGCGGGACCGCATTTGTTTTTCTTCGTTGTTCATCGTTGCCAGCATATGGCCGGAAAATGTGGTGTGGCCGGAAAGAGGTGGAACGAGCGCATCCATGTGCGTTGATGGGTTGGCAAGGACAATGTCATCAAATGGAAGAATCAATGAAAGGGAGGAAAACGCGGCAAAGGCATCTTGTGGCAAATAGACGAGGGGATTGGCTGCGTCGGTTGCTTTGGGCATTTTTTGCGATAGTTCCCAAAGAAGCGTTGGTACGGTTGTGAGAAGAAACAAAATCAGAATGATTGGCATACTCAACTTTTGGCCGAGCGCGGAGAGACCTCGCGCGGCAAACGCACCCCAGAATACATAACTTGAAGGAAATAAAATCCGCATATTGCTGATGCCGATATGCTTTGGAATCGGCGAAAGAAAAAGTATATATCCAAAAACGATGGCACAAAGCCCGAACCACTCAATGGGTGACAGTGTTTTTCTGGATGTCACAAAGCCAACAATTGCCAGAAAAACCAAGATTGGGCCAATGGAGAGGAGGAGAAAATCAATAGAGGTACTCCCTTGTTGTGCAGCTTCCCATGCTTTGGATTGGATGTGCGGTGGAAGGTTGAGGATTTGGGACACGACAAGGACTGCTATGGCCGTTATTGCGCTTGTAATAAGCAAGCGAAGGAGGGGGATGGGTGCTGACACATTGTGATTGATGAAAAAATTTGCAATGACCAGTACAGTGGCTCCGGCAAAAAGAAACGCCGCCTGGATGGGGTTGACGGATGCCAGAAGTACTCCAGAGCCGGCGGTAAAAAGTATTGTGATTAACTCTTTTTGTCTGGACATATTTTTTGGCGCAAAAAGAAAAAAAACCGTTCCATAAAAAAGAAGCGTCTGCATCAGTTGATGCGGTGCCCCACCTAAGCGATCGAATGCAAAGTGCGGAGTGCGCCAGATTTGAAACGGCCACAAGATCATGGAGCCATCGCTGCTTTTGACGTAGTTGATAAGAGAGGTAGCAAGGGAGGCAAAAAAGAATGCAAGAAAAGCGCGCTTTGGCTGAAGGGGAAAGATGCGTGTTCTTAAAAGAATATAGGAGCTGACTAATGCAAAGAAAGACAGGATGATGACGCTTGCATTGTAGCCCATGACGGGAGACAAATGGATGAGTGAGCTCAGTTTGCCCAAGAGGACATTACTCCAGTAAATAATGCTTGGGTTTGTTGTTTCGGTTGTAAATCTATTTATCGTGAGCCACCCGCCATGCGCACCTTGGAAAAAGTGATTGAGATACAGGAAGTAATCTTCCCAGTAATGGATTGTCCCCAGGTAGACGGTACCGATGGGTTTTTGGATGTATGCGGCGAAAAATCCGATAGAGTTAAAAAGAGAAAGGACAAGCGACAGGATGAACACAAAGACGATGTTTTTTTTCATTTATAATTATTGTATCATTGCGACATGAAAGATGGTGTTGCCTTATCCCTCGTTCTACCCTGTTACAACGAAGCGGAAATATTTGAGGAAAGTGTTGCCCGAATTGTTGAGGTAATGGAGGCAAGTTCGCTGTCCTACGAAGTTATTTTTGTCGAAGACAAAAGCCGTGACCATACGGCAGATTTGGTGCGGGGAGCCCTCAAGAAAAACAAAAAATTCCGTGCCATATTTCATCCGACCAATCGCGGCAGGGGGGCAACAGTGGCCGACGGTATCCGGGCGGCACGGGGGAAGGTTGTGGGATTTATCGACATAGATTGCGAAGTGTCCCCCGTCTACATTCCGGAAATGGTCCGATTGATTTTGACCAATGAAACTGACGTGGCGGTGGGCAACCGTATTTATCGGACTGGTCTGGCAAGCATACACCGGGAAATATTAAGCGCGGGCTACCGATGGCTTGCTAACGTCATGATCGGAACCGGCAGGATTGATACAGAGTCGGGGTATAAGTTTTTTGATAGGAAAAAAATCCTGCCGGTGTTGAGTCTTACGAAACACCCGGGATGGTTTTGGGACACGGAGATTGTGGTCCTGGCCAAACGGGCGGGGCTTCGCGTGATTGCACACCCGGTCTTGTTTCTTCGCCGAAGCGACAAAATATCAACGGTCAACGTCATTGAGGATACCATTGATTATTTACAGAGCTTGTGGAGATTCCGGCAACAATTATATAAATCATAATGAAAAGTTTTCAGGCAATCGGTTGGCAAAAAGTAGTGCGGTTTGTTTTGTATGGTATCTATCAGGCAGTTTTGACCAGAGTTCTTCTGCCGCCTGTTCGGGCGTGGATGCTGCGGTTAGCAGGGGCAAGGGTTGGAAACAATTGTGTCATACACAACGTACATTTTGATAATCTTTATCATTACGGATTTGCCAAAATTATTATCGGCAACAATTGTTTTATCGGCGATGAAGTACTCCTGGATGCGCGCGGGGGAGTGACGCTTGGTGACCACGTGACACTTTCCAACCGCGTGGCGGTTCTGACTCATATTAATGTTGGTTATCCGGATCACCCGCTGCAGAAAGCCTACCCCATGAGGGAATCCGCTGTAGTTATGAAGCGCGGGGTTTATATCGGAACTGGCGCAACCATACTTCCCGGTGTTGCTATTGGCCAATCCAGTGTCGTTGGCGCCGGCGCGGTGGTGACGCGCGATGTGCCGGCCAGGACGGTGGTTGCGGGAGTGCCGGCGAAGGTGATAAAAAAGATTCAAAAATGAACATTCCATTTACCAAACCATTTTGGGGAAAAGAAGAAGAGAAAGCGGTTGTCCAATCCGTTCGTAATCGCCACGCCTCCGGTGATGGGCCACAGAGTAAGCTTCTTATAGAAAATCTCAAGAAATTAACCGGTGCCAAGTATGTGTTTCCGGTGACGAGCTGTACCCATGGGTTGGAACTTGCCATGCTTGCCCTGGGAATCGGCCCGGGGGACGAGGTTATTTTGCCAAGCTTTACCATGACCTCGACAGCCAATTGTGTCGTACTGCGCGGAGGGACCCCGGTGTTTGCGGATATTGAAGATACCTATTTTTGCATAGATCCGGTTGATATAGAGAAAAAAATTACTAAAAAAACCCGCGGCATCATCATCGTCCACTATGCCGGCATGGGATGCCGGATGGAAGAGATCACAAAAATAGCAAAGAAACATAAATTGTTCGTTGTCGAGGATGCGGCCCATGCTATTGGGGCAATATACCTTGGTAAATCACTGGGAAATTGGGGAGATATCGGGGTCTACTCATTTCATGGGACCAAAAATGTGGCATGCGGAGAGGGGGGAGCAGTCCTGACCAATAATTCAGACCTTTCAAAAAAACTGGAAATTTATCGGGCAAACGGCACCAACCGCAATGCATTTTTGCGCGGAAAAGTAGCCAAGTATCATTGGCTTGATGTTGGCAGCAGCTATTTTCTTTCTGATATGCTGGCGGCTGTAGTGAATGCACAACTTGCAAAATTACCGGTCATTAATCGGCAACGCACAAAGGTTGCGTCGTATTACACAAAGAATCTGTCATTCCGGCCCCTGAGCCGGAATCCATTGAGAAATACATTGATCCCGGGTCAAGCCCGGGATGACAAGGAGACGAGGAAATCACTCATCGCCCTTCCCTCTATCCCCAATGGGAGCAAGCCCAACTGGCATATTTACGCATTGCGGTTTTTTTCTGGCGAGCACGCAGATATATTTTTGCAGCAGATGCGGGCGGCAGGGGTTGAAGTATCCCGTCACTACGTACCCCTCCACAGCGCACCGGCAGGCCGGAAGTTTGGCAAAAAAGCGGGTAAACTACCCGTCACCGATCAGGTGTACGAAACCCTCGTCCGCCTACCGATCTATCCGGGGATGAAGAAAAAAGAATTGTCCTTCATCGTCACCTCCGCTCAGAAAATCCTCCGAAGCTTTGTATAAAAGAATAGGTGCGAAGCCGAGTACCAGACGGTATCTGGTGAAGCCAAATCACTCGAAGGGATGTACCAGACAGTACGTCCCGAAGGGTGGTTCACATGGTTCACATCTAAATTTCCCAAGGGAAAATAAAATGTGGAGATGGTTTTTCTCCGTCTAAACCAACTACTTTCCAATCTTGAATCTTGTATTTCCGGCAAAAAGATTCTATTGCCCGCGCATTGAATTGCCCAAAGGTGGTCTTGACTTCCAACGGCAATACTGTATTACCGTTTTCTATCACAAAATCTATCTCCTGATGGGCCTTGGTTCTCCAGAAGTGGACACTCTGCCTCCCGTATTTTTTCACCAACTCACCAAAGACATTGGTCTCAAAGATTGACCCTAAAATCGTGCTTTGGAAAATATTGAGCCACAACAAAGACTGTAGCCCGCTGTCGTAAAAGAAGACCTTTGGATTTTTGCTTATTTCTACGCTGGGGCTTTTGCTGTAAGGAGTAACCCTTTTAAGCACCAGTGTCTCCTCCAAAATATTGAGATATTTTTGTAAAGTGGGAAACGATATGGTGGTTTCGCGGGACAGAGCTGACATGTCCAACAATTGGCCGGACTGTGAAGCCAAGACCCGCAACATGTTGTTAAACTTTGAGATATCGACAACATGAGCTAGATCTCGGACATCCTTGCGGATATACGTATCAATGACTTGCAACAGATATTGACGTTTTTTTGATTCCACAGGCTCCAAAACTACTTTGGGGTAGCCTCCATATAATACAAATTCTGTGTATAATTGTTTGAGTCGTTCTATCCCTGAAGGACTGGAAACCGAAGATAGCGACAGACCGACTTGCTTAAATTCCAAAAACTCGGCAAATGATAAAGGAAATACTTCAAACGGAGTCGTCCGCCCGGAGAGGGAATCGGTAAACTTGGATTTGATGTCAAATGTCGATGAGCCGGAAACGATTAAGTGAATATTTGGATAATGGTCAGCGATGATTTTTATAAACGAACTGGGATTATCTAAGTACTGTATTTCATCGACCAGCGCGTATACTTCTTCTCCGGTAATGTAGCCCTTACCCGTCAAGTCAGCTACAAATACCTCCACTCCTTGATTTAAATCTCTCAAAAGATCAGGGTATTCCAAGTCGTAGTAAAACACCTTTTTCTGTTTGTTTTTCAGCCAATTTTGGATATAAAACAAAATATGTGTTTTACCCACCTGCCTGGC
>JAGVFE010000123.1 GCA_020057765.1 Candidatus Woesebacteria bacterium
AGGAATAAAAGCCCTCAGGCGCATGAAAAGTTTAAGGAGATCAACGAAGCGTACGCGGTGCTCTCTGATGCTAAGAAGAAGGAAACGTACGATCAGTTCGGCAGTGCCGCCTTCGCCCCCGGAGGGGGCTATGGCGGGCCACAGCAAGGGCCGTTTTCGTATACCTGGTCATCAGCCGGTGGTGGAGGTTCTCCGTTTGGAGACGGCGATTTTATCGATCCGTTTGAAATTTTTGAACAATTTTTTGGCGGCGGCTTTTCCCCACGACAGGCTCGATCCAGGCGCGAGGTATACCAAATTACGATTGATTTTCTAGAAGCGGTTAAAGGGGTCACCAAAGAAGTGCATCTGCCCCGTGGTCGTGCCGGTGACGGGTCAGAGCGAAAAACCGTCAAGATTCCGGCAGGAGTTGACACGGGATCTCGCATACGGTTTGATGATTTCGATATTGTGGTAGAAGTCCGGCCGGATTTACGATATCGCCGTCAGGAGGATGATTTGTATATTGATTTCGAGGTGTCATTTGCACTAGCGGCCCTTGGAACGGTTGCTGATGTGCCAACTATCGATGGGCCCGTCAAGTTGCGGATACAACCGGGAACCCAGCCCGGTACGCTCATCCGCCTTCATGGTAAAGGAGTCCCTCATGTTCGGGGCAACGGCCGAGGTGATGAATACGTGCGCATTCTGATTAAAGTGCCCACGCATCTTTCCCGGCGGCAAAAAGAACTCCTTGAGGAGCTCGAAGAGGCGGTTTGAAGGCATTTTTGTATTTGACATATTGACATATTTATGCTAATTTAGTTACATATGCAGCTCATACGAACCACGCTTCGACTTCCGCCTGATTTAAAAAAAGCAGCAGAACGGGCTGCTCTGGATGAGGACAGGACACTGCAGGAAGTATTTCATCGGGCACTGCGGCATTACGTAGAGACACGAGCGCATACGCGTGCTCGAAAAATTGTGTTTAAAACGCATGATTTGGGTGTGCCGTTAGACAATCTTACGAGAGATGATTTTTATCCCGACCCAACGTGGCATGCTGATTGATACCAACATCCTCATTTACGCGATAAATACATCGTCCCCAAAACACGGTAGTGCACAGCAGTTTCTTCGAGAACGACGAGCAAATCTGGTGGTAGCAGATCAAAATGTTTTAGAAGCACTTCGAGTCCTTACTCACGGAAAATATTCCCATCCCATTACGTTTTTTCAGGCGGAAAAGGCGGTGACTGCCATGGTTTCAGCCATGACGATCGTGTCGCCTAATGAAGAAACGCTTCCGACTGCGATACTGTTGATGCAAAAATATGCTCGGGCAGCAAACCGTATTTTTGATGCATACCTGGTTGCCACCATGCTCACCCACGGTGTCAAAGAGATCGCCACCGACAATGAACGAGACTTTCAGATTTTTGCAGAAATTTCGGTGTTTAACCCGTTTAATCTGCATTGACGCCCGACAGGAAGCTGTATATAATAAGGAAGGTTTGTAAAGAGTGCCCGCCTTAGCTTAGCATTCGGCTTTTCAGTACTATTCGTACACGCCTCATGCTGCGCTTAGTCGGCGGGCTTAAGAAACACTAATCTCGTAAGACTTGATAAGTGTTTCTAAAGGTGGGGGAACCCGCCTTTTTTATTAAAAGTTTTTACCCGCCGCATCTTGCTTTGCGCCTTACCTACTATTCGTAGCGCGGCGCAAAGGGCGATTGCTGGCGGGTCGAGAGGCCACTAGGCTCCCACTAAGAAGTGGATCGCCTGTGGACACTACGATGCCCGCTATCGTCAGATCAGAATTTGCATTAGCACTCAATCAGGTTGCCACCGAACGGGGGATTGATCCATCTGTGGTTGTTGAGACTATAAAAGCGGCAATTCTTGCCGCGTATCGTAAAGATTACGGGACTGAAGAATTAGAAACGATTATCGTTGACCTGAATCCTGATACGGGTGAGGCAAAACTTTCTCGAGACGGCAAAGACATCACTCCACCGGGTTTTGGCCGTATTGCCGCCCAAACAGCCAAACAAGTTATTCTCCAGCGGATCCGCGAAGCGGAAAAACAAGCTGTATTAACTGATTACGCCACCAAAATCGGAACGATTGCCTCTGGCATGGTGCTTCGGTTTGACGGACCCAATGTGATTGTCGACATTGGCAGAACGCAGGCAGTCATGCCCCAGCAGGAGCAAAATCCCGCGGAGCGCTATCAGCTCAATGGTCGTTTAACATTTTACATCGAAGGAATCCGCGAGACCATGCGCGGCAACGAGATCATCGTTTCGCGCAGCCACAAAGGATTGGTGGAAGGATTGTTCAAACGCGAAGTGCCGGAAGTGGCCCAAGGTGCCGTTGAGCTTCGTATTGTTGCGCGTGAGGCAGGTGGCCGGACTAAAGTAGCTGTTTACTCAAAGCAATCCGGTGTGGATCCGGTTGGCTCTTGTGTGGGGCAAAAGGGTGTTCGCGTTCAGGCAGTCATCAACGAGCTTGGCGCCAATGAGAAAGTGGATATCATCCAATGGAGCGAGGACGCCAAGCAATTGATTACGGCCTCATTGGCTCCGGCAAAAGAGCTTGAAGTTATCCTAAACGAAAAGAAAAAATCAGCAGAGGTGTTGATTCCTGAAGATCAGCTTTCGCTAGCAATCGGCCGAGACGGACAAAATGTGCGATTAGCGGCCAAGCTTACCGGGTGGAAAATAAATATACGAGGAAAAGGAGTGAAGAATCCAGAACCAAAAGAAGAAATACCAAAGAGTTCGGAACCGTCAGCCAGCTAACGTATGAGACGCGATCTCCGACCAACAAATTTTTTCTATGACCAAAGACAAACAGCAGTTTTTTCCTCGCCCGCCGATTGTGGCGGTATTGGGCCACGTTGATCACGGTAAAACCACCCTTTTAGACACTATCCGCAAGGCCAATGTTGCCGCCGGCGAACACGGCGGCATCACGCAACATATTGGAGCGTATCAAATAGAAGTCCAAAGTCCTAAGTCCAAAGTCCTAAGTCCGATCACCTTCATCGATACTCCCGGTCATGAGGCGTTTGCAAAAATGCGTTCCCGTGGAGCCGCTGTTGCTGATATTGCTCTTTTGGTTGTTGCCGCCGACGACAGCGTTAAACCCCAGACAATAGAATCCATACGGCAAATTGCACAAGCCGGTACATCCATGATTGTAGTGATAAATAAGATTGATCTACCTGGTGCTAATGTCGATCGTGTTAAGCAGGATTTGGCAAAACACGAGGTGCAAGTTGAAGGATTTGGCGGAGATATTCCGGTTGCTTTGGTATCAGCAAAACAAGGCACCGGTGTGCCCGAACTGTTGGAATTTATTCTTTTGGTTTGGCAAA
>JAGVFE010000134.1 GCA_020057765.1 Candidatus Woesebacteria bacterium
GTACAAAAATCCCGGATACAAAAAATTTGAAACAGGATAGCCAAAACCGTGATTGAGTCTGCCGATGAAACGAACAGGCAGCTGACCATCACGAAGCGCTTGAAAAAACGCGCTCAAACGGATGATCATCCATTCTCCGTCATCAGAAAGAAAAAACCCCGGATGAAATAGGGGTTTGAGGAGAAATAATGAAGCAAAAACCAAAATGATAAGACAAAAAACGATATGACCTCGATAAAATTTTCGGTGAGACGTATTCATGCGCGGACGGCAAGTTGAGGCACAACGCGATAGAGCCGAAGCTTTTTGTCTGGGTTTATCCCTTTTTGATATTCGGAAATGAGTCTAAGCGGCCAGCCGACTGGAGCAATTTGCGTCTGATTCAGAATAAAAAACGTCGGGCGGCTTGCCGCGTCGCTCAACAGGTCAGGAGGCGGGTTTTGGGGCAAAGGCCAGATGCCATGGATAGACACATTGGGATGATCGACAAGATAAATTTCGGCGGCATAGGGCAAAAGTCCAAACGTTCCATCGGTATAAATTGAAATTGGTCCAATTGAAGCTTCTTTAGCAAGGTATGCAATGGATTCATTCATCCCCCCTCCAGCCGGCCAGTCATTGACATATTGACCGGTATCAGCTTTTGGAATGGGCGCGGACGCCGGGTTGGTGAGGAGGTAATAATCCGCATACAAACTAGGGATAAAAATCAAGGCAAAAAGAACGACTGCAATACGCCTATTTCGTACGTTGAAAAAAATCCAATCGCAGCCTGCTGCCGCCAAAATCAAAAGCGGCATGGTCATAAATAAAATAAAACGGGGATATAATACTTTCCCGAACGTGGCAAGGGCAACAAACGGAAGCGCCCACCAAAGCAAAAGAAGGATGTGTTCTTTTGTCATGCGGCGCATGAAAAATCCGGCAGCTATAACCAATACGACGGGAAAGCTCAAATATCGCCATAACCAGTCAAACAAGCCGCGCAAATTTCCCTCTACAAAACGAAGCGGCTGAGTCATCCATTCCTGCAATGGATAGACAAACAGCGCGTCTTTGGCCTTCACCATGTGGAGAAGCGGAGAAAGTCGGAGCACGCTATAGAGTGCTTGAGAAACAATTGCCGCAACTATTGCCAGTCCAAGCCACGTTCGAAGCCTCCTCCACCGATCGTCTTTTTTCCAATCAAACAAAAACAGCGTTACCGGCAACAAATAAAGACTCAAAAAACCAGACGACTTATTGAGCATGCCTAATCCGAGTGTCATCCCCAACAGCAGCGCAACGTCTAGGCGCACTTTCTTAGCCAGAAGTACGGCCAAATACAAATTCCAAATTGAAAGTGCAGCAACCAGAGAATCATAGAGAGCCATTCGGTCATATAAAAGCGCAAACGGAGACACAATATATAATAACGATGCCCAAAAAGCGATGGTTTTTTTTCGAAACAACTCGTAGGCAAGACATGCTATCCCCACGGCACTTCCCGCACCGGCAATTACCGATACGAGCCTGCCGATAAACAACGGATCGCCATGGAAGAGACGAAGGAGCACCATGGCAATCCAGGTAAATAACGGCTGCTTGCCGTCGACCAGAGAAATGAAGCGCCAATTGGCATCCTGCGCCCCTATTTGTGACCAGCGGATATAAATAGCCTCATCAGTAAAGATAGGCAGAAGGGTCAGGTTGGTCAGGCGCGTAATGAGGTAAAACGTCCCAAGGACGAATGCTGCAAATAATACCCACTTCCAGCCCCGCAGAAGCTCGACCATTCCTTAATTATACGAGAGAACGTCGAAGAAGGACAATTTTGCCAACTGCAAGGAGAATTGATGCTCCAAGCGGCACCAGCGTCAGCCACCACTTCCAAGTATCCGCAGGTGCATCCCAATTGCCTAAATAGAGATAGGGCACATAACGAAGAAGCAACCCCAGCGACGCTCCGACTGTGACCGTAAACAAGGCTTTCGAGCGTGGTAATAAAGCGACAAACGGGATAATCCACAGGAGATACCACGGCAAGACTTCACGCTGTGACACCACTGCAAGCAATGCAATCGTCATCAAAAGCACGGCATACAGCCGCTTCCAACCTACAAAAAATAACGGCAAAAGAACGATTGTCATCAATTTGAGCGCCACCGAAATACTCCAAAGGAAATATGCAACCACTGTTTGTTTGCGTACATAAAAATAGTACGCACCAATTGCTGCCGCCATCATCAACATGTCGTTGTGCGGGCTAACGACAGCCTCAACAAGCACCAATGGATTGAAAGCAAATATTGCCAAACCCATGAGCGAGCCGTCACGATCAGTCACAGCAAGTGTTTTCTCTATCAGCCATGCGCAAAGCAGGAAACTACCGGCAATAAGCAGTTTCATTAAAAACAAAATCGGCAGAAAAAAGCCAAATCCCAAAAGATACGCCGGCAACGTCAAAAAAATCCAAAGCGGCGTATACGCGCTCGGCAGATGCACCCAGCGCATAAATAATATCCAGGGATCAACCGCGGCAAATTGCGCTGGTGTAACCAGATAGGGATTTTTGTGATACACGATGACTTCTTTGGCTGCAAAAAGATAATTAAAAATATCATACGAAAATGCCGGATACGAAAAGACAAGGATTGCCGTCACGATAAAAATAAGCGTCCAGAGATTGTGCCGTTCTATGTGTTTTGCCCGTACCCATCGGAGCAAAAAACCATACAACAAAAATAAACTCGCAAGGATAATCAGATATATCAAAGTCGAGAGAGGTCGATCAAAGTAGCCGATGTGTTGGAAAAATTTTTGAACGCTTTGCCAGATGGTGATTTTTGAAAGTGTCAGATTGAGATCGACCTGGGTATAAGAATAAAGAAAGAGTGCCAGAGAGGTAACGGCATATCCTCCAAAAAGAACGTGCCAACGAAAATTCTTTACTTTCATTTATATGTAAACGCCCTTGAGTGCGTTTATGCGAATCTTTACAATGTCCAAAAACCCTTGCCAGGAATCTTTAAGCGGATTGACTCTCCGAGTTTCCACGTAATGCCACTCAACGGCGACTTCTTTGATGCTGTACCCGAGTTTTTTGGCCAAATACAAGAGTTCTATGTCAAATCCAGCCGTCACGGCTGATCCTTCCACCGCCCGAAGCTTTCCGTAGAGAGCCAGTTTGCCGAAAATTTCCCGTGCCACATGTTTTTTGAACCCTTTAAATCCGCATTGAGTATCCGTAATGCCTTTTAAACCTAAAATGAGTCCGCGAAGCAGCATAAATCCTCGTGCCATAATAAGTCGAAGGAGTGGAGCTCCCTCCCTCTTGCTATTCCTTGATCCGATAACCACATCAAACCCTCGGCTAAACCAGGGCAGGAGGTTTGCAAGTTCGCGGATTGGCGTTGCCTGGTCTAAATCTGAAAACACGATAATTTCACCCTGTCCGGACAGAATGCCAGTTATAACTGATGCCGCTTTCCCCTGATGCTGATTGTGTAGAACATGAAAACCGCGATTATTTTTTGCAAACGCTTCCAAAAGCGTCGGAGTAGCATCAGTTGAACCATCATCAACGAGAATCACTTCCCAAGAGTAGGTTTGTTTTACCAGAAATCGCTCCACCTGATCTAACGCACCTAGCCGAATGTTTGTTTCCTCGTTGTATGCCGGGATAACGACGGAAAGATAATGTGTTTTCATTGTTCTTTGTAGTGGGTCAGTTTGTAGATTGTAACAAATGGCACTTCCCAACGCCCCTCAATTTCGGCTCTGCCAAAGCCCGCTATCTCCCAAAGCGAATGGCCAAGCGGTTTACAATCTGACGTGTCGCAAATGACGATAAGCTGATCAGTGACTGTTTTACGTTGGGGATCATTGGCTTCATTTTCTATGCTTACCGGAGCCCTCCCCCAAATTTCAAAAAAGTACCGATACGCATGATCGGAATTAAACAGCGCCACAAGGGCGAAATTAAAGGGTTTCCCGTTTGTTTTGGAAAGAGCTGTTTCGGCGATGTGCTTGGCTTGTGCAAGCTGGTTATTGGGGGGAAATAGAAATGGCCGCCCATACCAATTAAAAACAATTAAAACTGTTAACAATCCCACCGAAATAACCCGCGTTGCGCGATGACGTACGAATCGTGAGAAAAGATTTCCAACCAAAAGAAAAGGTAAGGCAAATGCTATGCCAAAATAATAATCGTAAATCCCCCGGCGATAGAAACCGAAAAGAAACACAATAACTATAAACCACACAAGGAGTAGTGTTGCAGCGAGACGATTTGCTTTTTTTTCACGAATATCCTTCACAAACAAGAACACTGCCGCGATCATGGAAATCCTTGCTGCCGACCAGAATAGAAATTGCTGCCAAACAGGAACTGAATTCCAAATTTCCGGTTGCGGATGCCTAAACAATAGCCTTCCAAACAACCGAAAGCTTACGTCCCGCGCTATGTCTATAAATCCAAAAAACGAAAATCCTGTTTCTTTGCCAGTCAAAAGAAACTGAGTAATGGAGCGGGTATTGGGAAACCCATGCCGCAATTCAAAAAGCAGAAACGGACCGTAGCCGATGAGAAATCCCAAAATACCCAACAGGTAATACGGAATATATTTTTTTTCTCGGCCGTACATGGCAAACCACACAAACGTAACAACGATCAGGAATGAAAAAAGATAATGAAGCTGCAGCCCGATGCCGATGACCATGCCGATGGGGAACAAAAGCCCCCACTTGTGTTTGGTAACAGTCCGATACAGCAGATAGAGAAGCAGGGTTGAAAAAAACGGTACCACATTGGGATTCCACGATGACCGCGAATACGCAATCACAAGCGGGGAGAGCGCGTAAAGAGCCGCAGAAGAAAGCCCCGCAAGCGTACCGAACATTTCTTTACCGAATCGGTACACGAGAAATACCGTTGCAACGCCAAAAAGACCTACCATCACCGCCGGACCAGTTGGGTCCATACGCCAAAGCCAAAGAAACGGAATCATAAAATAGTAATAAATAGGACCCAAAAAAAATCCGCCGACTGAGGCCGTTGGTCCAAGTAAAGTGAATTTGCCATCTACAATCATCCGCTTGACGACCAATACATCCCGACCCTCGTCTCCCAGAAACGTCATGTAGCCGGAGATATTGTGAAGACGCAGATAGGCAGCCAAACATAAGATTACGAAAAGCGCAATAAGTTCAAATTTATGTATCATTATCTTTTTTGTCTCCAAATCACCCGTGAATACATTGCGTAATTCCACAGAAGACCAAATCCTACCCCGGGTACGTAAAACCATCGATACTGTTGGATTCCGAACAGATGGGTTCCGACCAACACGGTCCCTGCCTGCAGAAATATTGCACCCAAAGATGTCACGTTGAATTGAAAAAATTTCCGAATGAGACGAATGCCGGCAATCTTCTTAGTACCGAAAGTCCAGTTGTTGTTGAGGAGAAAATTGGAAACAATGGCACATTCGGCTCCGACCGCGCTTCCCCACGCCGGATGCATACCCAGCGTAACTAATACCTCAAGGATTATGGTATTGATGGCAAATCCGATGCTTCCCACGACACAAAACTTGAGAAATGGGCCATAGATTGCGCGCTTAACCCGTTGCCGAAAAACAAATGTCAACACATCTCGGATATATTCTGATGGCGCAATTTTTGAATGACCAAACTGCCGGTCGCTAAAATGTATCGGTATTTCCGCCACATCTGCACCCAAAAGTATGGACTTATAGAGAAATGCTATTTGAAAAACATAACCGCGGTATTTATTCATTTGCTCCCGTAAACGCTTCGCGTAACTAGCGCGGTACAGACGATATCCCCCGGTCCAATCATGCACGGAACTAAATCCTAAGCCATAGCGGACGACTGCATTTCCAAGTACACTATAGATTTTTCTGTGCAATCCCCAATTGCTTGGAATAGAGCCGCCCGTAATATATCTGCTGCCGATGACAAAATCCGAACCATTATCCAGTGCCGAAACAAACTTGCCAAATGCCGTAGGATCATGGGAAAGATCAGCGTCAATCTGAGCTATAGCATCGGCGCCAAGATCGTCAATTGCATATGTCATGCCGCGGAGAAGCGCCTTGCCTAGCCCCTCCTTCTTTCCGGATATCAATACAGTATTTGGATGTGTTTTGCGATATGCTTTAACAACTTGCGCAGTTCCATCAGGAGACGTATCGTCAACGACAATAAAGGTACATTGGTGATGCGCAAGCGGCTTGGTTACTGCTAAAAGTCGATCCAAGAGAGAACGGATATTTTCCCGCTCGTTATACGTGGGGATAATGACGGCTATCTTCATGGTAGAGGAAACTAAACGCGTGCCCGCCAGTAATTGAGAAGATCCTCCATAGTTTTTTCAAATGTTACCTCCGGCTTCCATCCGGTTTTTGCAACGAATTTGCTGTTGTCGCCGACAAGGACCGGCACATCCGACGGACGCATGCGCGCGGGATCTTCTTGGATAGTCACTTTGATCTTTGTAAATGACAGCAAAAGATTCAACATGTCTCCTATACGTATTGCGCTGCCTACGGCAATATTATAAACGTCTCCCGGATCGCACTTCTCTACAGACAATAAATATCCCTTTACCATATCGCGAACATCGGTATAATCTCGCTGAGCATCAAGATTACCCACGCGTATGACCGGCTCTTGTTTCCCTTTTTCGATAAGCGCTATTTGCTTTGCGAAGTTGGACTCCGCAAACGTTTCTCCGCGACGCGGTCCGGTATGATTAAATCCACGCGTCCTAATAATGCGTACTTTGTACGATTGATAATACTGATACCCAAGATAATCCATGGCAACTTTGCTCACCGCATAAGGAGAAAGCGGTCGCAGCGGATTGGTCTCCAAAATCGGGAGTTCATCCTCATGTACCAACCCGTATTCCTCGGAAGAACAGGCTATTTGGATAGCCGGATCAATACCGGCTTGACGAATTGCCTCAAAAAGATTTGCGCTTCCGACGATGTTCACTTCAAGAGTGACCGATGGAGAAACCCATGAGGTCGGCACAAAAGATTGTGCCGCAAGATGAAAAATATAATCCGGCTTGATGCGGGAAAGTGTCGTATACAAACTATGAGAATCCAACATGTCCGCATCCTCCAAATGAAGCTTATTTATAATAGATTCTATGTGGTCACGCTTCGACCGGGACCTACACAGACCGTAGACTTCAAATCCCCGTTCGAGAAGAAGCTCTGCCAAATGACTCCCGACAAACCCAGCGATACCGGTAATGAGTGCTTTTTTTGCCATATATCCTTACATCCTTCCTACTCCATAATACACGAAGCCGAGATTTTTTACAGCAGTCGGTTCATAAATATTTCTCCCGTCAAAAAGAACGCGTGAACGCAAAGATTTTGCCAGCCGTACCAAATCCAACTGGCGAAATTCATTCCATTCGGTAATCACAACTACGGCGTCGGCTTCCTCTGCCGCGCCATATGAATCTTTTGCAAACACGACGGACTTGGGCAAAATCTTCTGTGCGTTTTTCATAGCGACGGGATCAAATGCCACAACGGTTGCACCACATCTTACCAATTCCTCAATGATGCCAATCGATGGCGCCTCTCGCATATCGTCAGTATCCGGCTTGAAGGCAAGACCGAGAACGGCGATTTTTTTCCCTTTCATGTTGCCGCGAAAATGATGAATGATTTTTTCTACCAAGTGCTTTCGCGCTTGCTTATTAATCTCGTCAACTGCTTTAAGCAGGTGGAAATCATAGCCGTATTCTTTTGCTATTGCGATAAGGGCTTTGACGTCTTTGGGGAAACAACTCCCGCCGAAGCCGACCCCGGGAGAGAGGAAGCTTCTGCCGATTCGCTTATCCAAGCCTACCCCATCAAGCACTTTTTCAGCATCCGCACCAACTCTTTCTGATAGGAAAGCGATTGCATTGGCAAACGATATCTTGGTAGATAACAGAGCGTTTGATGCGTATTTGATAAGTTCCGCCGTTTCTACATTACAAAGTACCGTTTTTCCATCTATGGGTTTATGCAATTGAAGGAGCAATTCCTCAGCCCGATCAGAAGACGTCCCGATGACGACGCGATCCGGGTGAAGCGTGTCTGCTATGGCGCTGCCTTCGCGAAGAAATTCAGGGACGGAGGCGCTTGCAAAAGATGCTCCCTCCGGTTTTTCCTTTTCGATAATTGCCGAGACCTTTTTATTGGTGCCGGGCGGCACCGTGCTTTTGGTAACAATCACTTTATACCCGACCAATGCTTTTCCGATGCTTTTTGCTGCCTCAAAAACGCTGGTTAAGTCTGCTTGTCCGTCCGCTGCCGAAGGCGTGCCAACACAAATAAAAACAATTTCCGACGGACCAACGGCCGCTTCGTAGTCTAACGTAAAAACGAGCCGCTCGGCTTTTATGTTTCGTTGGATAAGCTCCCCAAGCCCCGGTTCATAAAAAGGCGCGATGCCCTTCTTGAGGCTTTCAATTTTTTCTTTTGTGTGTCCGACAACCCAAACGGTATTGCCAAGATCAGCAAACACCGCTGCTGTAACGAGCCCAACATACCCGTGACCGATAAAAGTAATTGTCATGTAAGTTGCCGCTTTACAGCAGCCAATCCTTCGTCAAACGTCGACATTTTCAGGCCGAATTTTGTTATTTTAACATTGGAAAGATTGGCATGGAAGGGGCGGGGTGCGCAGCCTTGGTAAAAGTCAGAAAATTGCGTCTCCCGTACTCTCTTTTGGTCATAACCGAATGCAGCCGCAACCTTTTGCCCGGCTTCATAAGGAGACAACGCCTGTGAACCAACCACGTGATATATCCCAAACGCTTGTTGACCGGCCAAGCTAACCAACGCCGTGGCAATATCGTCAATAAATGTAGGCACAAAGAGCTGATCGGAACATGCAGTGAGGTCTTTGCCGCTTTCAAGCACGGTAAGCATTCGATGAAAAAAATCTTTCTTTCCATCATTGGTGGCTCGATACGGAAATGCGATGCGCACAATCAACCCAAGCTCACCAAGCGTATGAACCAATAGCTCTCCTTCGTGTTTTGTCTTGGCATACCAACTCTGAGGATTTGGAGTGTCTTCTTCCGTGTACAAATCGTCGTTACCATCAAAAACAAAATCTGTAGAAATATAAAGAAGATGCTTTTTTGTCTCTTTACAAACGCTTACAATAGATTCAGTTGCTTCAACGTTGATATGCCAAGCTTCACTTTTGA
>JAGVFE010000001.1 GCA_020057765.1 Candidatus Woesebacteria bacterium
ACTCATCATCGCATCTCCAGGCTATTGTAATTTTATCCGAGAGATGCAATTATCAGGCATCCAAAGTTTTTGCAACACAACCAATCAATATTCCCATAGGTGTATTGAGTGAAGACAGCCGATCCATTGACTCTTTACTAAAAATACTTCCCGAGGATACAGTGGTCAAAACGTTTAAAGATCCCGATCCTTTTCAACAAAAACATTATCCCAATGCGATATCCGCGAAAGTGGCTATTTCAGAGTTGTTGGGATTGCCCCTTGCAAAACTGTCCGAGGATGAAATCCGGATCATTGATTTAAAGATATCTGAAACACTTGAAAAATCGGCAATCATTGACATGGTGAAAACCTATTTCAAAAAAAGGCCTGTGTTGAGGGTCATTGAGAGGGGAAAAGGGCAAATAAAAGAAACGGCTGGCGGCAACAGAATCACACGAGCGCTGTTCCTTTGAGTAGGGGGATGGAAAAAAAATAGAAATTCTAACTTTACGAAGTCAAATTACAGCAAAACAATCAATATCATGTGACTTAGGACACCGGTCAATGCGGAAAAAAATTCACTTAAGATCAAAGAATCGATTAAGCGTTCTACGGCCCATCAATAACGTGGCTGTTTTTGTTCGTTTTGCTGCTGATTTCGGAATCGGATCTGAGGAACTGCTCGAAGGAAGCCGTATAGAAGTGAGTGAATTGAATGATCCCCACCGTATCATTACCACAGAACAGGAAATCATGGTTGGCCGAAGACTGGCACACCTTGTTCCCGTCCCTTTAATCGGCCTTAATCTTGGGCAACATCATCATTTGATTTCCAAGGGGAAACTGGGGATGGCGGTTATGTGCAGTGAAACGGTCATGGATGCACTTCAATTGATCATCAAGTACATTGATCTTGCTGCCTCGTATTTTCAGTACAATGTTGTGGTGGAGGGAAACAAGGGGCGTGCCAATATGAAAGAACTGTTAGATGACGATGAGTTGCGCAAATATGTGTTTGAAGCCGAAGTTGTTTCGCTTCACACGATCTGTTCGATGGTACTTGGCGTCGATCAGGTGTTTCAGAAAATGCATGTCGCCTATTCTGCACCCGATTACGCATCCAGATACGAAGACTTCTTCCATTGTCCCGTACATTTTGACGCCCGATGCCACGAGATTTTCTTTGATGCCTCGGTTTTAACCAAACCTCTCAGACATGCCAACCCTCTCACAAAAAAAATGCTCGAACAGGAATGTCGACAATTGTGCGAGCGTCTGGATGAAAATGCAACCCTCAGTGACAAAATCAGGCATGAGCTCGTATTCTCGGAGAGCGGTTACCCGACACTCTCTCAGATTTCCCGGCGGATCAATATGCCGGAGCGAACCATTCGCCGCAGGCTAAACCAGGAAGGAATGTCGTACGAAAAGATTCTGACCGATATCCGCAGACAGAAAGCCTTAGAGATGATTTCTGCCGGTGTATTGTCGATGGAGAAAATTGCAGAGAAACTGGGATATAGTGAAACAGCCGGATTTTATCATGCATTCAAATCATGGACAGGAACCACACCCATTAAATATCGCGAGAAATCGCGATAGATAACCGGCAGCAAGATATTGCTGCAGATATCCTCAATGGTTGACAGTCCAGGTGATGGCCGTTTTTATCAATAGAAATGTCCGGTCATATCATTGTTCTTTTTTGGAATCTCCCATATTGTGCTATCGATAGATAAGGTATCGAACACACAAACAAATGTAAATAACACATGTCATCAAATTACGAATGACTGGGAATCGCTTTACCAATCTTCTCTTTCCAGTATTCGTCTGCTACAACAAAAACGACATTTTCCTATACTTGCAGTAGGTTACAACATGCAAAAAGAGGTTTCGGGTGCTCAGTTTCTGGCTCATACGCTTTCTTCCCAGGGGATCAAGTTCTTCTTCACTGTCCCGACGCCAAATCTGGAGCCGTTTTTAAAGGCATTGAAAAGGGAAAAAGATGTACGGGTCATTACAGCACATAATGAAAAAGCCGCAGCATTGATGGCAGAAGGATATATCCGTCGTTCGAGACTTCTATCGGCGGTTATCACAGATGCCAATGCCCAGGCCATTTCCCAGATCTGCAGCGTAACCAATGCATGGGCAGACAAAATCCCCCTGGTTTCGCTTTCTTTGTGCGAAAACGATGCGCCGGACAGTAATAAAAGTGTTGAACGATGGCGCTTTGATCAGAAAGCTGCTTTTCAGGCCGTTACATCATGGAACGTAAGGTTGTCGGAACTTGCAACAGCTCCTCAGCAGATTGAAAAATGCCTGCAGGAATCCTGCAAAAAAAAAATAGGGCCGGTGCATATCGATATTCCCTATCGATTCCTGAATCAACCTGTCCATGCAGATTTATCCACAGGTTTTTCGGAAATACCACAGCGGCCCATAGAACCGGTACGTATACGTGCACAAACATTTTCCGTTTCCCAGGCCGCAAAACTGTTAATGAATGCCAAAAAACCGCTGATTTTCTGTGGCGGCGGTGTCAAAGCATCAGACGCCTGTTCAGACCTTATGACGCTTGTGAAACATTTGAAAATACCGGTTGCAACGTCCATTGCCGGTATCGGGAGTGTGCCGATCAGCCACCCTCTCTGCCTGGGGGGCCCCAGTTATACATCGGGAGAAGTTTTTCATGTGGCAATAAAAGAAGCGGATGTTGTTCTCGCGCTCGGGGCAGCTTTCAGTGGTCTGGACGTTTTTGGACTTCCACCACTCTGGTCGGGTGACATCCGGTTTATTCACGTGGACATTGATCCGCTGCAATTGGGACTCAATGTTCAACCGGAAGTTTCGATAACTGCAGATGTAAAAACATTTCTCCAACAGCTCGAACATGAGCTGGCAAAAGAGACCTGTTCTTCCCGTTCGGATTGGATACCCTGGGTCGGTATGCTGCAGAAACTGAAAAAAATCCGTGCTGCCCGGCTGAACAGAGATGCCCAAAGCAAAGGAGAAATGATGCATCAGGCCAGATTGGCAATGGAATTAAACAATATAAAAGATAAGATCGAAGAAGAACCGATCCTGGTGATGGACGGTGGTAACACTGTACTTTATCTGGCCATGTATGCGCCGGATATAGATCCGTATCAGGTTTTCTATCCATACGGGATGGCAGCACTGGGCGGCGGCATCGCCTATGCTGTCGGCATTGCACTGGCATCGCCCGGAAAACCGGTATTTCTGATTACCGGTGACGGATCATTTATGTATAACCTTCAGGAGCTGGAAACAATCAAACGCCTGAACCTGCCGATTACAATCCTCATGAATAATGATCGTGCCTGGAATATGATACGCGCCATGCAGAATTCCTTTTTTGCCCAGAATTTTGTAGGGACGGATCTGGAGGGTGTCGAGTATGTCTCGATAGCACGCGGTTTCGGATTTCATGCTGAAAGGGTAATGAAAGCAGAAGAGATAATGCCTGCATATCAGCGTGCAAGTGAAAAAGAAGGTCCTTCTCTGATTGAATGTGTAACCGATAATCCCAAACTCACGGAAGTGCTTGCTCCTGCCGGTCAGGGAATCAATCCAATTATTGAGGAACTGGGCCGGACGTCCGGTCCAAAAGATATTATCGTAGCAGATGGCAGTGGGATTTCTCTTGCATGCGACTGTCTCTTAAAAAATGCGACTTACCAGGATCTTTTCTGTCTGGATGTTAACGAGTTGCCGGGTGCCGGTCTTCCTTTTGCCATCGGTGCCGCAATTGGCAATCCGGAGGCTCAAGTGACACTGATTTGCGACAAGGAAGCATTATTTGCCCATGTTCGTGAGTTGTCTCCTGCACTTCAGGCCGGACTCCCCCTTCGCATCATCGTTTTC
>JAGVFE010000044.1 GCA_020057765.1 Candidatus Woesebacteria bacterium
CGTTTCGGGCTTTGTTTTTTGGCCCTCGCCTTCCCTGCGCGGCCGGCTTTGCGGCGCTCTCTGACCCTTGGGTCGCGGGTGAGGAAACCGCGTTTGCGCAAGATAGCCCGGAATTTTTCCGGGTCAACTTTGGTCAGGGCCCGGGAAAGGGCGTGGATGACTGCACCCAATTGCCCGACCAATCCGCCACCGACGAGAGTGATGCTTGTGGCAAACCGGCCAATCGTGTTGGTGGTGCGAAATGGCTCAAGATAGATTTTTTTGTAGACTTCTCCGATAAAATATTTCTCGATCGGTTTGCCGTTTACGACAATATTCCCTTTGGCAATCTCTGCCCCCTGTACGGAAATGGCTTCCTCTTTAACGACATACAGTCGTACCCTGGCAGATGACTCTTTCCGCCTGCCGACTGCTTCGTAATACGAGAGTGCTTTTTCTTTGGATTCAAGTTTGTCTGCCATAGGTATCCTTTCCTACTTAGTAAATTTAGCCGCTTGCGGATAATCTGCCTCCGGATAGATAAACAACCTGGTAACCAACCGATCGCGCAACTTATTTTTCGGCAGCATCCCCCACACGGCATGATGAATAATCTCTGTAGGTTTTTCTGCCCGCAGCTGCCACAGTGCTTTCTGTTTTAACCCACCCGGATATCCTGAATAGTTTCCATAAAGTTTTTTCTTTTCTTTTTTTCCGGTAACGGCAACATATTTTGCATTAATAACAACTACATAATCGCCGCAATCAAGATTTCGGACAAAATACGGTTTACTTTTCCCTATGAGATTGAGTGCCACCTCCGTTGCAAATCTGCCAAGCACTTTCTCTTTGGCATCAAACAAATGCCATGAGCGCTGAATATCTGATGCTTTGGTGCTGCTGGTTGCGTTTTTCATAAATGACTATTTTTTGACCTTTATTTTTTGTTTCGGCGGAGCATCGACAAATGAGAGCATGGCTGCCTCCGTTGCGTCACCTAAACGAGGACCCAACTTGACAATGCGAGTAAATCCACTCGTGCGGCTGGCAAAACGGGTCTTGGCAAAATCCATCAGGCTTGCTGTTGAAGTCTTATCCGCAAGCACACGGAAAACCAATCGCTTGTCCGACTCACCACCTTTTTTTGCCCGCGTGATGAGCTTTTCCACCAAAGGAGCAACTGCCTTGGCTTTTGCAAATGTGGTGACAATCTGCCCGTGCTCAATGAGCTCCCGCGCCAATATCATAAAGAGCCTGCGGCGCTCATTGACCGTTCGTGATAGATTTCGACCAAAATGAGAATGACGCATAATTAAATTGTTAGTGCCACTTCTTTTTCCCGGAGTTTGTCTTCTACTATCGAAAGCGATTTAACTCCCAAATTTTTGACCTTGAGGAGTTCTGCTCGCGGCGTACCTAATAGTTGCCCGATGGTTTCAATGCCGCCATTGGCAAGAGCATTAACGATGCGGGTCGGAATATCCAACTCTTCTATGCGCATCTTGAGCACCTCATCGGAAATCGTCGGCGATACTGCCATGGCACCGGCAGCCGGTACGGCTTTGGGTTCATACACCTGAAGGAAGTACGAAACCAAAAGCTTGGCTGAGCCCTTAAGCGCATCAAACGGAGCGACAGTTCCATCGGTCCAAATCTCCATGACGAGCTTATCCAAATTGGTCATGCGGCCCACACGAGTGGCTTCCACCCGGTAGTTGACGCGAACCACCGGCGAAAATAGCGCCGAAACCGGAATGACGCCGACCTGATCGATGTGGCGCTCATCTGACGGTACGTACCCGTATCCTTTTTCCACCGTCATAGTCATAGAAACCTCGCTTTTTTTATCCGCAAGCGTTCCAAGCACCAGATCGGGATTGACGATGGTCACCCCCGCCGTCGCTTCAATATCACCGGCAAGAATTTCCCCCGGCCCTTTTTTGGAAAGCGCTATGGTTGCTGTTTCTGCATCCTCAAGGGTTAGACGAACCTTTTTCAAGTTGAGGAGAAACTCAACGACGTCTTCTTTGAGTCCCGGCACCGTAGTAAACTGGTGCTGGACCCGATCAATCTTTACTGACGTGATGGCCGCTCCGGAAAGAGACGAAAGCAAAACGCGGCGCAGACTGTTGCCGAGTGTCTGCCCATATCCTTGCTCCAATGGTTCCATGACAAATAAACCGTAATCAGCTTTATCTACTTCTGTTTTGATTTTAAAAGTTGGCTCATTCATATAAACAAAAGATAAACACGTGATAGAAAAAACAGATGTTCTATCTTCAAGTGCTCATCCCCTCCTATTAGCGCGAATAAAACTCAACAATGAGTTGTTCGCTGATATCTTCCATAACGTCGGATCGGACAGGCAGACGGGCAATTTTACCCACCGGCCCTTGACGCTCCAACCACAAAGGTATATTCATGTCAGTAATCTCCAGACTTTTCTTTATTGCCGGAATCTCCAAGGCTTTTGGTTTGATGGCAATGACCTCATCTGCTTTTACCTGATATGATGGGATACCGAGGCGTTTGCCGTCCACCAACACGTGTCCGTGAGACACAAACTGCCGTGCGGATGCCCTGGTGGGGGCAAGATTGAGCCGATACACAACATTATCAAGACGCCGTTCCAAAAATTCGATGAGTTTGTCGCCGGTATTGCCTTTCCATTTTTTTGCCGTGGCAAAATAGCGGCGGAATTGCTTTTCCATAAGACCGTAAAGGCGCTTGACCTTTTGCTTTTCCCGCAATTGTTCTCCGTACTCGGAGACTTTTCTCTTCCCCTTCTGCCCGTGCTGGCCCGGCGGGATGGTAAGCCGACGAGAAAGGCTGGCATGTGCCTTGGATCCGACGGTTTTGAGACCAAGGTCAATGCCTTCTCTTCGAGCAAGTCTATTTTTTGGTCCGGTATATCGTGCCATATTACACTCTCCTCTTCTTCTTGGCCCTTACCCCGTTGTGCGGGATGGGGGTCACATCAGCAATAAGCGTAATATTCAAACCGACGGCTTTGAGTCCCCGCAGTGCAGCATCGCGGCCAGGACCCGGGCCTTTGATAAATACTTCCACTTCTTTGAGTCCCATGCCTTGTGCTTTTCTGGCAACGGTCTCGACTGCTGTGGTTGCCGCATACGGAGTGGACTTCCTTGCACCTTTAAAACCGGCAAGGCCCGACGATCCCCAGCAAAGAGTATTGCCGCTGGTATCGGTTATGGTCACGAGCGTATTGTTAAATGTTGCCGTGATAAACACTTTACCAATTTCGACGACTCTGGTTGGTTTGGTTGCCATAGGTTATTTCTTCTCCGCAGCGGGCGTATCCATCTTGACCCGATCGTCTTTTTTCATTGCGCCAATAGTCTTTCGCTTGCCTCGCTTCGTACGGGCGTTGCTTCGTGTCCGTTGGCCCCGGGCCGGCAAGCCCTTGGTATGACGAGTCCCACGGTACGTTCCTATTTCCCTAAGCCGTTTAATGTTTTCTGAAACATTACGGCGGAGGTCTCCCTCTACCATATGCTCTTTTTCAATAATTTTGGCAAGCTTGTTGACTTCTTCGTCGGTAAGCTCTTTAATCCGTCGATGAGCATCTATACGTGCAGTTTTGAGTATCCCCACCACATTGGATCGGCCCACGCCATAAAGGTAGGTAAGCCCTATATCGACTCGTTTTTCTGCTGGTAAATCAATGCCTGCAATACGAACCATAGTTATCCTTGTCTCTGTTTGTGCTTTGGCGTGTCGCAGATGACGTACACCCTGCCGCGTCTCTTGACGATTTTGCATTTGCTACACATGGGTTTCACACTTGCGCGAACTTTCATACAATTTATCTCACTCGATACGTGATCCTTCCTTTGGTCGGATCGTATGGCGTCATTTCAATCCGTACTCTGTCCCCCGGCATGATGCGGATAAAGTTAATCCGCATTTTGCCGGATAAGTGGCACAAAACAATTTTTCCATTGGACAATTTAACCCGAAATAATGTATTCGGCAAGCACTGAGTCACTTCTGCGTCAACTTCAATACTTCCTTGATGCACCATAAGAACGACAAAAAATTCTCCATTACGCCCATGGAGGTTATGTAATAAGTAATTGTAGCTTACTTGCCGGACTTGGTCAATAGCTCGGGCTCTCCGTCTGTAATGGCCACCGTATGCTCAAAAACTGCCGAAGGGCTCCGATCTTTTGTGGCTATCGTCCAGCCGTCGTGGTTGGAATACACCACCGCACCAGAGCCCATGGCATAAATGATTTCTACGGCAATTGTCATGCCTGCAACAAATTCCAACGTTTCTTCGATGGGGATACGTACGTATCCAGGAATTTGCGGTGCCTCATGAAGGTCGACTCCAACACCGTGACCCACAAGCGTACGGACGATGTCATAGCCGGCACCTTCGATAGTATCTTGAATTACCTTAGAAATGTGTCCAACTCGATTGCCGGGCAAAGCCGATCCAATTGCCTTCCACAACGCCTCTTGCCCGGTTTTTAAGAATTGTTTCTTTTCTTCTCCATTCCCTATTAACTTCGTCCACGCAGTATCCGTATGAAAGCCTTTATACAGGATTCCTACGTCAATAGTGAGGATGTCGCCGTCCATAAGACAGTAATCTTTCGGAATCCCATGAACTACTGCTTCATTGATGCACAAACACGTGGCCCATTTGTATCCGGCAACCGTCTGAAACGAAGGAGTCCCGCCGGCTTCTTTGATAAGCCGCTGTGCTTGGTCCTCGATGTGTAAAAGATTTTCGCCCTGGATTGCCAGTGCCAGAAGCTGTTGGAGGATACCCCCCAACTTTCCTCCGCCTTCCCGCATGATTGCTATCTCCTCCGAAGTTTTTGTTACGATCATAGAGAAGAATAATATATTTCTAGATTCTTACGAAATTCACCCTCGGTGCCTTCATTGATGACGAGGTAGTCAGCCCGCGCAATTGGTCCACCCTTATTAAGATTTTCAATCTCCGAAATATCTCTCCCTTCCGCTTCTTTCCTTCCGAGGGGACGGACTGGACGATGGCCAAGGCGACTATAGCGAGTTTCCGGGCGCGCATAAATGCACAACAGTTCAATCGATGGAAATTTTTCTTTGAGATGTACATACTCTTCCCACGAGTACAATCCATCAAGAATCACGGTACTACTTTTTTCTAAGGCTTTTTCGATGCGGGGTTTGATCTTTATTGCCATTGCCGCCATGCCTAATTCGCGTCGAAGGTCCTCTCGATATTTTCGTTCGTTTGCTTCAATGAGCGGAAGCCCTTGCTCTTCGAGACCAATATCCGTCTGATCTCCAAAACGAAGTACTGGCAATCCTTTGCTTCGAAAAAAATCAGCCGCCAGACTTTTCCCTGCTCCGGGCATGCCGACGATTGCGATGAGCCTAAGATTGTCCGTCATTGTTTTAACGCTTTCAGAATATCTATGTGTACTTTTTCAATCGGCTGGTTTGCGTCGATTTCGGAAAGCACGCCTTTTTGTCGGTAATATTCAAGGACCGGCTCTTCGCCTTCTTTGTAAATTTCTAATCGCTGTTTGATCCGGTCCGGCGAGTCATGCAGCTCGCTTGAGCCATCGTGGAGGGGCCGTCCGCGGGCAATGAGTCGTTTATATGACTCTTCTTCGCTCAAATTCAGATAGAAAACCTTATCGACGTTATACCCATACTTATCGAGCTTATCGTCCAAAAATTTGGCCTGTTCGATATTACGGGGAAATCCATCCATGATCCAGTTATCCTTCGCATCATCTTCTTTTAATCGCCATTTCCATAAAACAAACATTTCACTATCAGCAACATACTTCCCCTCTGCCAGTGTCCGACGGCAAACTTCGCCGATAATGCCGCGGTCATTGGCGGCGGCGTCACGGACCAGATCGCCGGATGCAAGAATTGGGAGTTTTAGAATCTCGGATAAAAGTTTGGCCTGCGTTCCTTTGCCGGAACCCTCGGGACCATAAAAAACGATATGCATATTACTCCTTCAAAAATCCTTCATAATTGCGCATAACGAGTTGTGCTTCCAGCGTCTTGACGCTTTCCAAAACCACCGATACGACGATGAGCACACTGGTTCCGCCGAGTAATAACGTCGATACACCTGTGGTTCCTTGCGCCAATGATGGCAGGACGGCAATAGTGCCCAAAAAGACAGCCCCTGCCAATGTGATGCGTGTGAGAATATAGTTAAGATACTGCGCTGTTGGTGCACCAGGTCGGATACCCGGAATGAATCCTCCGTACTTTTGAATTTCTCCGGCAATTTTGGTGGGGTTAAATGTGATAGCCGTATAAAAATACGTAAACCCGATGACCAAAATAAAATAAATAACGTTGTACGTAACGCTGTTTGGATTAAAAAGCGACGAAAGCAAACGGCCCGAGTTGATGGCTACCGGATTTTGGATTTGCTGGAGGAATCCGCCAACGAGCGAAGGAAGCAAAACCATGGAAACGGCAAAAATAATCGGGATAACTCCTGCCTGATTGACGCGAAGCGGCAGATATGACGTATTGCCGCCGTACATTTTATTGCCGCGGATGCGTCTGGCATAGTGCACCGTGATGCGCCTGACCGCTTCATTCACAAATACTGTTGCCGCAACAACCAGGGTTGCAAGTACCGCAAACAGAAGTGCGTTCGTCACCTGCTGCGGCGTTAGAGTCGAGACCGTTTGCCCTAATACCACCGGGAGCCTCCCGACGATGCCGGCAAAAATAAGAAGCGAGATCGGAAGAG
>JAGVFE010000092.1 GCA_020057765.1 Candidatus Woesebacteria bacterium
CCTTTTCCGACGTTAAAATTACCGCCGTTGGCGCCGGATCAACCAATGTCTCACGGGTTGCCTCACCGGTTACGATAATTGTTATCAAGCCATGAAATTACTTCGTCCGTTTGTCCCGCTCTTGATGCTGGCATTTGTGTTGGGAGTCGTGTTAACCGCGGTGCAAAAACCCCAGGAACTCCGGCGCAAAGCCGCGCCGGCGACGACACTTTCGTTTGTCCCTGCAAACTCGACGGCTCAACGGGGTGCCACCTTCACGCTTGATGTGGTGGTCGATACCGGGGAAAATACGATTTCCGCAGTTGATCTGACTGTTTTATTTGATAAAGACAAGCTTAAGGCACAATCGATAGCCGCAGGTGATTTTCTCACCACGGTATTGGTGGCCGGTGCAGTGACGGATACCCAAGCTAAAATCACGCTCGGATCTCCTCCAACTTCGCCGCACAAAGGAAAGGGGAAACTGGCTATCGTCACCTTTCAGGCAAAAGGAGAGGGAACGACTCAAGTGCGGATTGATGATGCAACGCAGATAGCCGGCATCGATGAGCAGGGGAATGTTGTGGTCGGCAAAACCCCTGCAACCGTAACAATTGAAGGAGGTGGCGGGGGACCGCAACCAACACCGACTCCAACGCCAAGACAAGTCAATCGTCCGCCGTCAGCCCGCCCACCGGCGAAGGTGACGCTTCCCCCATCTGTTTCCCAGTCTTTATGCCAAAACGCCTGCGGGGACGGTGTCTGCCAAAAAGATTCGTGCGAGGGACCTGGATGTGTTTGCGCAGAGTCACCGTTTACCTGCTCGAAAGATTGTAAGCCGTCAATTTCCATAACGAGTGATATTGGTTTGCCACCAAGTGAACAAAGAAAAGCAGGCGATATCCTTTTTGAAGAACTGATTAGAAAGTTTTTAAATTTCTTCGGTATTCGTTTGTAACTTTTTTGTAAACTTTTTCCTCCAAATACACTACAATTGAGGTTGCTACCACTATGCGCATAGGTATTGATGCACGACTCATCAACGAAACCGGGGTTGGCAGGTACATACGAAACCTCATTGCCGAATTGGGCACAATAGATGAGGAGAGTAGTTACGTGGTGTTTCTCAAACGCGATGCTTTTGATTCATTTAAAGTACCCAATAGTCGTTGGCAGAAGCGGCTTGCGGATGTTTCATGGCACAGTGTGGCCGAGCAGTTTGTTATGCCATGGTTGCTTGTGAAGGAACACCTTGACCTGGTCCACATTCCATATTTTAATGTCCCGATCTTTTATCCGGGCAAATTTATCGTTACTATCCATGACTTGACGATTTTGCATTTTGACACTGGGAAAGCCACAACCTTGCCTTTGCCGTTTTATAAACTTCGTCGTCTCGGCTACTACATGGCTTTAGCGGTTGGGTTAAGGCGAGCAAGTAAAATCATTGCTGTATCCAATACGACGAAACAAGAAATTATTGATCATTTTCAGATTGATCCGGGGAAAATTGCGGTGACGCATGAAGGGATGGATTTGGGAACCAAGAACCGGAAAAAAATTATTGAGGACCCGTATTTTTTGTATGTGGGGAATGCGTATCCGCATAAGAATCTAGAGACGCTTCTGAAAGCGTTTGCTCAATTAATTACGCCTTATAAAGTCAAACTTGTTTTGGTGGGAAAAGATGACTTTTTTTATAAAAGAATTCGGGAAACGGTTAAAACGATGGGACTCGTCCGTTCGGTGATATTTTTTGGCCCGGCAAACGAAGAGCAATTGCCCAGCCTCTACGGACATGCCATCGCTCTTGTTTTTCCGTCGCTTATGGAAGGATTCGGCCTGCCGGCAGTCGAAGCATTGGCCGTCGGTTGTCCGGTAATTTGTTCGAATATTGCAGTATTTACCGAAATTTTAGGAAACCTGCCCATATATTTTGAAACGACGAATGTTGATCAACTCGCAGACAAGATGAAGGAAGTATTGCAATCACCCCCATCGGCGGAATGGAAGAAAAAAGCTACACTGCTTGCAAGTAATTTTGACTGGGGGAAAATGTCAAAAGAAACACTTTGTATATATGCCGATATTGACTCATGAGAATTGCTTTGGTTTACGATCGGGTCAATAAATGGGGTGGGTCAAGGAGGAGCTTATTGGTAGATTGTCTTTCGATCTGCGACGCGAAGAATTGTTATTTCTTTTCGCTTTTTATCAATTGTATAAATTACTCGGAATGATCCAACGCGCAATCGATAGTTATCTTGTCCTTGGAGTTTTTTGCTATTTGGAGGATAGGGATTTTGGGAAAGTGTCAGAATATCTTTCGAGATAATTTTTGCAATCGGATCTGGGACTTTATCAAGCTCATGTTCCGCCCGTTTGACAATAAATAGCTTCATACACCGTCCTGCCCCCAACGACGTTTGAGGTAGCTAGAAAATGGGACCCGCTTTTCTTTTTTGGCACGCCGGGCTTCCCGAGTATCAGTTACATCAAGAGCAGTTTCCTCAAGGGAGGTATAATAATCATAATCAACAAGTATGGCTTTAGGTTGAGACCGCTGGAGAATGACCGTTGCTTGTTTTTGATTGACCACAAGATCAATAGCCTGTGCAATATGTTGGCGGAGCTGAGAAACGGACAGGGTTGATGTACCATTCATAGTACAATTAGAATACTCTTTAAATGTACATTTGTCAAGGAGGAGAATGAAGAGATCCCTTGTGCGCTATAATAAGAAAATGAAGGTAGCTTTGGTGTACGACCGGGTCAACAAATGGGGAGGTGCTGAGCGGGTCCTTTTGGCGCTTCACGAGATGTGGCCCGAGGCGCCGCTTTTTACTGCGGTTTACGATAAAAAAAGAGCGCCTTGGGCAAACGTATTCGATGTCCGGACATCGTTTCTTCAAAACATTCCGTTTGCCGTCCGTCATCACGAATTTTTTGCATGGCTAACTCCGCTTGCGTTCGAGAGTTTTTCTTTCGACGAGTATGATGTGATTATCTCTGTCACATCAGCTGAGGCAAAAGGGATAATCACCAAACCCCATACCTGCCACATTTGTTACTGTCTGACGCCAACACGGTATCTTTGGAGCGGCTATGATTTGTATGTCCAAAATCCGGGTCTTGGTCAATTGGATGGTATAGTGCGCAGTGTTTTTCCTCATGTTGCGCCGACGTTACAACGATGGGACAGGATAGCTGCACAGAAGCCGGATTATTACATCGCGATTTCTCAGCACGTTGCCGATAGGGTAGAGAAATATTACAAACGGAAAGTTGAGAGCGTAATCTACCCGCCGGTGGGGATAGAAAGAATGCCAAATGGAGGACGAGAAAGCTTTTTTTTGACGGTATCGCGCCTCGTTGGATACAAGCGTATAGACATCATTGTTGAAGCATTTAATGAATTGGGTTGGCCATTGATCATTATTGGGGATGGACGGGAACGTGATCGGCTGAAGAATCTTGCAGGAGGAAATATTTCATTTGTTGCCCGTCATTTGACAGATGAGGAGCTTTCTGCCTACTATCGAGATTGTCGCGCCTTTGTCTTTGCGGCAAATGAGGATTTCGGTATTGCCGCCGCTGAGGCACAGGCGTTCGGGAAACCCGTCATTGCCTACAAAAAAAGTGGAGTAGCGGAAATCGTCAAAGACGGCCAAACGGGGATCCTATTTGACAAGCAAACAAAGAACGGGTTACTATCAGCACTTCGTGCGTTTGAGAGGAGGTCCTTTGATCCGGCAACATGTCGAAAGAATGCGTTGAGGTTTAGCAAGGATCGATTTGTCAAA
>JAGVFE010000099.1 GCA_020057765.1 Candidatus Woesebacteria bacterium
AACCAGGGCGTGTCGTGCAAACGCGATAAGCCAGCTTGACTGCGAGACGTACAGGTCGAGCAGGGACGAAAGTCGGTGTTAGCGATCCTCGGATCCCTCGTGGGAGGGACCGGGCTTAACGGATAAAAGCTACCCCGGGGATAACAGGCTGATCGCTCCCGAGCGTCCACAGCGACGGGGCGGTTTGGCACCTCGATAGTCCCGCAACGCGGGATATGTCGCCAAGGAGAGTAATCTCCTTTGGAGAATTTAGCTCATATCGGTGAAGCCCTCATGCATATTGAACCTATGCGCAGGGTAATACCGAGGGAAGTTCTCTGACATCATGTCGGAGTAACCCCGTAACGACTGATCCCCGTCATTGTGTCGCAGAAAAGCGACACCGACGGGGTGAGATAGATTGTTTTACTATCTATCACACGCTAAGCCCCGGCTATTATGTCGCTAGCGCGACACCAGCCGGGTGATGGTATAGTCTATGCCATTGGAAACAATGGAGTAACATGGTCGGCTCATCCTATCCTGGGACTGAAGAAGGCCCCAAGGGTCCGGCTGTTCGCCGGTTAAAAGGGTACGCGAGCTGGGTTCAGAACGTCGTAATTGTTTGTTGCGACCTTCAATGGTAACATTGAAGTTAAATTTGGCTAATAACGGTGAAACCCTCCTTTCTTGACTGAACGGAAGAGGGCAATACCGTGGGAAGGCGAGGTATTGTGGTTGAAAAAACAAAAGCTTATATTGCTGGTTTTCTTGATGGAGATGGTTCGATATTTCTTCAATTAGTACGAAGAAAAGATTATATATTCGGATTCCAAGTAAGGGCAAGTTTGGTATTTTATCAAAAGAAGTCACAAAAGAAGATTCTTCGATGGTTGATACATAAACTGCGTCGCGGCTATCTTCGAGATAGAAACGACGGAATGTCTGAATATACAATTGTTGGGTTTAAGTACGTAAGAGAAGTATTAGAAGAAGTTGAACCGTACTTAATTCTGAAAAGAAAACAAGCAAAATTAGCGTTGCGTATTATTTCGCGATTGGAAGGAGTTAATATAACGTCAGGATTCCTGCTTCGGATTGCAAAAGAAGTAGATAAGTTTGCAAAACTTAACTATTCAAAGAAGCGTGTAAATAATATAGCTATTTTAAGGAAATTTTTTCAACAGAATGCTTCTGTCCCCGTATCGACTGATTCCCGATAATTTATCAGGAAGAGATAGTCAATCTTATAACAATAGGAGGCTATCATACGCCAACTCCTCAACATATTGAGGAAGAAGATATAGTCAGTACTCTTAGAAATAAGAGAGTACAAAGAAATAAAAACTTTGTTAGGATAAATATCCTATAATACGAAGACAGTTCGGTCTCTATCCAGTGCGAGCGTTCGATTCTTGAGGGGAGCTCTCCGTAGTACGAGAGGACCCGGAGGGACAGATCCCTGGTGTGCCTGTTGTCGGAAAACCGGCAACGCAGGGTAGCTATATCTGGACGGGATAAGTGCTGAAAGCATCTCAAGCACCAAGCCCACCCCAAGATGAAGAATCGTTATAGACCACCCGTAGATGACGGGATTGATAGGCGGGAAGTGTACGCATCGCAAGATGTTTAGCTGACCCGTACTAATCGGTCAAAATGCTGTGGAGAACAGAGGAGGGTACCAGACGGTACCCTCCAGAGTGAAAACTCAACGAAACGCAGCTGTTTTTTGGGGGAAAGATTACCCCTTCTGAGATAACTACTTTGAAAAGACGAATTTGCCTAGAACCGCTTTGCGGTTCTCCAGTCTTTTGAGCGACGTGGCACCACCCGATCCCATTCCGAACTCGGCAGTGAAACGCGTTAGCGCCGACAATAGCTGAACCGCAAGGTTCCGTGAAAATAGGTCAAGGCTGGGGTACCGTGGAGCGGTTTTTTTGATGGCTCGTTTATAAGCGAATTTTGATTCGCGAATTTACGAGCCGATCAATCCCGTACTCGCGCTCTTCGCGAGCGCCCCGCCAGCAACTGCGTAGCTGTGGGCGGGAGGCGCGAAGTAAGCGTAGTACTGGGATGGTGGGAAGGCACATTTGTAAAGCGTTATAAAATATCCTATAATATATTCTATGTTACTAGAAACATTAACGCTTTATCACACAACCGATAGGGCTGGTTTGGAAACCGCACAACGAACAGGTATGTTATTTGGTCATGAAAGAATTAATCCCCCCCGGGATTTTAGTGGCTGATCAAATCTCACTCCGGATAAGGCATCATCGGTGGCTTTTATTAGGTTGTATAGAGGTGAAGGACAATGGACAGATAGCGATGGTCCTCCGGAATTATTTCTTCTGACATTTGCTGTTCCTTCGGAGTTGGTAAAAGGGGTAGGGAAAACACATATCTTTGGTTGCGATGAGTTTGCGACCACACTTACCGTTGATGCCGAGCAAGTCCCAGAAGTATATCTAGAGAATTTACATGCCGGGATGCAGCGAATGACGCGGGAAGAAGCGTTACGATTGCAACTGCACAAAAAAATCCGTTTTTACTACGTACCCCTGGAGTTTCTGCAAAGTACAGAGTCAGTGGAATATGCTTACAAAGGCGTCACATATCCAACAAAATTTTCGGTGTGACAATGTTTGAATTGGGGTGAATTATTTAAGGCTGGGGGGGACAATGGAGCGTTTTTTGGCTTCTCAAGTGATTTTGATATGATTAATAAGTAACCATGATGCTATGAAAAAAACATTCATTTATCAAACAAAGATATTTTCTCGGATTCCTCCGATACTTCGAGATTCTGTTGATAAACTTCTTCAAACAAGTTTCCCTTGGGCGTTTGAGCATGCAACATCAGAGCACAAAGACAGATTTTGCAGCAGGAAGGATATTTTTTGTCACATCGTAGCATTGGAGAGAAATATTCCGATAGGTTATGCCGCGGGTCTCAAGCGATCAATTATTTATGAAGGAAGATCAATACTCCTTGGCGGCGTCGGCGGGATGTGTGTTACCCCAAACAGGCGGAATCGTGGGATTGGGAAAAGAATACTTGATCAGACCATGAGAGAGCTTCAACGAATTCATTGTGACGTTGCTTATCTCTGTACGAATGTTAATGAATCTTGGATGGTAAAGTTTTACGGTACGGTAGGCTTTGTTCCACTCGGACGGTCGCATACATATGTAGGAAAAACCGGAAAAAGATATACCGATTGTGATGCGATGATTGCCCAAATTAATTCTCAGGCAAAATTTCAATTTGTTCTTCACGAGAAATCGGCATTCGATATAGGAAAGGGAAATTGGTAAAACTACAGGTTGAGAAGTTTATGGTATTCGGGTATAATATATTTATCTTAAACGAAAGGCGGTATGAATGAATGGCAAAAAAATCCAGTGATACATCTGATCAATCCTCTGTAAAAAAAACTTCTGGTAAAGAACCCCAGACGATGGAAGAGCTCCTCAAAACAACGGGCTATACGCTTTTGGGACTCAAAAAAGGAACAGTCATCGAAGGCAAAGTTGCCCGCGTCTCCCCCAAAGAGATAACTATCGACATCGGTAGAAAAACCGAAGGCGTCGTCATAGACAAGGAACTGGAAACATATAAAGATGTCCTTCAAAATCTCAAGGTCGGCGACCCGGTAGTGTGTCAGGTGATTGTGGAGGAAAACGATCGGGGACAACCGGTCTTGTCGCTTCGCAGGAACATCTTTGAAAAAATTTGGACTGATCTGGCTGCTCTACAAAAAAGTGGCAAACCAGTCAATATTATTCTCAAAGAACCAGTCCGCGGTGGCATTTTGGCTGAATACAACGGGCTTCGCGGATACATTCCCCAGTCGCAACTGGACGGCAACCTCTCCAAGCAGCTCGATAAGATAACCGGCCGGGTCGTTGAGGCCAAAGTAATGGAAGTGGACAAAGCTTCCAATAGATTAGTCTTTTCCCAACGGGCGATTGCGGAAGCGGAAGTTTTAGCCAAGCAAAAAGACGTCCTTGCAGCGCTCCCGGTTGGCGAAATGGTTGATACGGTCATTTCTTCGGTAGTGCCATTTGGTGCGTTTGCCAAATTTTCTATCTCCAAAGATGGCACGACGCATGAAGTGGAAGGGCTCATCCATGTATCCGAAATTGCGTGGGAGAAAGTGGATGATCCAAACGAGTATCTCAAGGTTGCAGATAAAGTAAAAGTAAAAGTCATTGGAGTTGACGTGGAAACCGGCAAGCTTTCCCTTTCCATCAAACAGACGCTGCCGGATCCGTGGGAGCATGTGCTGGATATGTTCGAAAAAGATAGTAACGTCCGCGGTACGGTGACTAAAGTGACCCCCCTTGGCGTTTTTGTCATGCTCACCCCCGGTGTCGAGGGATTGATGCACGCTAGTAAAATGACCCCTGGCCAAGAGCCCAAAGAAGGAGAAGAAATCACCGTCATTGTCGAAGACGTCAAACCCGACGCGCGGAAAATTAGCTTGTCTCCGGCACTGAAAGAAAAGCCGATTGGTTATCGATAATAATAATGAAAGTCCGGTCCTCTTTTGTGTGTCAGCAGTGTGGTGGTGCTACTCCCCAGTGGTATGGTAAATGCCCGCAGTGCGGGGAGTGGAATTCGCTTGTGGAGACGGTCAAAGAAGAGAGGGTACAGGGTACAGGGAACAGGGCACAGCGGCAAGCGATGGCCAAACCCCAAAAATTATCGGATGTTCGACACATAGAAAAGAATCGGCTGAAAAGCGGATATGAAGAGTTTGATCGGGTGATGGGTGGGGGGATAGTGCCGGGATCCGTGACACTGTTGGCCGGTGATCCGGGCATCGGCAAGTCGACACTCCTTCTCCACGTTATAGCAAAAACCGGAGGGTTGTATGTTTCTGGCGAGGAATCGGCCGAACAAGTAAAATTACGCGCGAAGCGATTGGGTATTGATGGAGACAACATTATCATGCTTGCAGAAGTTAATGTCGAAGGAATTTTAGCCAGCTTAGAAGCCTCCCAGCTAAAAAGTTTAGTCATTATCGATTCCATTCAAACGCTCTATTCCGAAGACCTCACAGGCATGGCCGGGACCGTTGGGCAAATTCGTCATAGCGCCGAGCTCCTTATTGGGGTCGCCAAGTCCAAGGGAATTCCCATGATTATCATTGGACACGTGACCAAAGAAGGGGAGATTGCCGGACCAAAAGTACTTGAGCATATGGTCGACACCGTACTTTATTTAGAAGGAGAACGGTTTGCGGACGCCAGAATTTTACGGACACTCAAAAACAGGTTCGGTGCTATAGAAGAGGTGGGAATTTTTGAAATGGGAGAAAAAGGACTATTGGAAATATCCAATCCGTCCGAGATGGTGGCTATCGGCG
>JAGVFE010000064.1 GCA_020057765.1 Candidatus Woesebacteria bacterium
CAATTCACGATTCACAGAAGAAATAGCGGTAATTCTTGATCGACGAGTAATTCCCGGAAAAGCCGGAAGACCGCGCAGGAAAACAGCCGGCGTGAAATAAATCTTATAAACGTGGATGTCCCCGATAAACACCGGCCGGGTTTTTTTTGGTTGTGTTATATTTTTAGCCTGACTATACTTAACTGAGAGTTAACAATATTATCATATATTCGATCCGATACAGTAAGCAAGCGATTAAAATAAAAAGCCGAATGCCTAAAGGCATATCGGAGCGCATGGCAAAAGAACTTACCTTAATAGCTGTCAATCCATCATCTTACCAAGGTGATTGGAAACCCATGCAAGGCACATCTTTGTGGCGATTGCGAGTAGGTGACTGGCGGGCTATCTGTGAGGTTGTTGACGATGTTCTTACGGTTTTTGTCCTGAAAATCGGCGCACGGGGAGATGTTTACAAATGAACATTCAAGTTATTGAACAAAATGGGGTACCAGAATATGCGGTAGTCCCTTTTGGCGAGTTGCGGGCACTTTTAATCAAAATGGAGGAACTTGAGGATATTCGCGATGCTAAAGCTGTATCCGAGGCTATCGTCGGCAGCGCGGAAACTTTTCCATCTGAATTTGTTGATCGACTTACCTCCGGCGAGCACCCATTAAAGGTCTGGCGAGAATATCGTCGTTTTACTTTAGCCAGTTTAGGGGATCTCTGCGGGGTATCCGCTTCGGCACTTTCTCAAATCGAGAAAGGTAAACGTTCTCCCAGTGTGGAATTGTTGGGCAAGCTTGCCCACGCTCTCAATTGCGATATGGATGATCTTTTACGAGAGGTGAAATAGGAGACAGACCACGTTTTCCGCTTCGCCACCCCCCCATACGAGCTTCCACGCTGGGCGTGGCTTGGGTGATGGCTACCGCAGCGGTCTCAGCAACCTGACCCTGTATCAGTTATGTGGGCCAACACCGCCACCAAGTGCGGGCTTACCGGCAAGCCCCTCACCGTACGCGGCGCTCTCAGCTACATGACCACCACTGAGGATGTGGCTAATACGGTATGAGCAGCACCAACCGCGAAAACAAGATCGGCACCGAGCTTGATGTGGTTGCCGCTTGGGCCTTGACCTCCAATCTGACCTACCAGATCGAGGCCGCCTACCTCTTCACCGGCGATGTTTACAAAACCGCCGCTACCGGCGCTGGCAGTGATCCGGAGAATGCCTACTTCCTCCGTCACGGCATCAGCATGAAGTTCTAAGCCTTTTTTTGGCTTGCTGCACAAGGGCACGGCATGCCGTGCCCCTACCGAAAAACCAAAATCCCCGTCTGGTTCGCCAGTCGGGGATTTTTTTATGGCAAAAACCACCCCTTGCTTGCAGCAAAAATATTCGGCCCAGTTGACACCCATCACGTTACAGGTTACATTCCATCATGATCAAAAGTTTCAACCATAAAGGGTTGCGCGATTTTTTCATGAATGGCAGTCGAAAAGGGATAATCGCCGAGCATGAAAAAAGATTAAAACTGATTTTAATTCGCCTCCATGCGAGCATTTCGCCTGATGATATGATTCTACCTGGCTTCAAGCTACATGCCTTGAAAGGTGAGAGGCAAGGGTATTATGCGGTGACAGTTTCTGGTAACTGGAGAGTTATTTTCAGGTTTGCAGGAAATGATGCCGTGAATGTCAATTATCTTGATTACCATTAATGAGGGCAACTATGTTGATGCACGATCCTCCACATCCCGGTGAATTGATCCGGGACATATGCCTTGAACCTTTGGGTCTTACCGTTACCGATGCCGCCGCCGGGCTTGGGGTAACCAGAAAAACACTATCCAGTCTTTTGAACGGGCATTCCTGCGTGACGCCGGTTATGGCCATTCGCTTATCGAAAGCCTTCGGCGGAAGCCCTGAAAGCTGGTTAAACCACCAGATGCAGTTTGACCTGTGGCATGCCCAGCAAAAGGCAACAAGTTTGAAAGTGAAAGATTTTTCTCATGCCGCTTGATCACGAAAAATGGGCAAATCCGAAAAAGAAAAACCCCTGGGTTCAGGCTTGACTTTTGGACATTTACTGTTGACGAGACCGCAGGGACACGACATGCCGTGCCCCTGCACCACCCCCCGACCGGGGTTTTTTCTCTTCTTGACTTTTCTTATTGAGAGCGATAGTCTCTATTTATGGCTACTATAACTTTTGATACCTTGAAGTTTGTTGAGCGTCTTGAAAAGGCTGGAGTATCGCGCGATCAGGCGACAGCCTTCTCCGAAGCACAAAAAGCGGCTTTTGCCGAGGCGCTGGACACATCGTTTGCCACAAAACATGATATAGAATCATTGCGAGCCGATATTGCTAAATTAGACGCCAGAATTTCCGGCGAGCTCATCTTGGTCAAATGGATGCTCGGAGTCGTCATTGCAATTGCAATTGCTAATTTTGCCAAACAATTCCTGTAGAAAGAAGAAATCTAAGCATCGCTTTATCACCCCCGGCCGGGCTTGCCCCGCCCGGGGGTTTTTTATTTATTCTGGAGCTATATGGGCTCTCCCCTTTAATCGAAAGGAAATAGAAGGAAATAGGAAGGAAATGGAAATAGGAAGAAATAGGGGACAGACCACGTTTTTGTTGCCAAGAAAGTAAAAGCGCCTCCTCCGCAGAATCTGTGGGTCGATGACGGTAAAAGTTAGCACATTGCCTTTCGTGAGCAGTTAAGATGGTTTTTCCAGAAACTATCTTCCCTGAC
>JAGVFE010000016.1 GCA_020057765.1 Candidatus Woesebacteria bacterium
GGTTTCAAAATCATGCCCACGTTTATTAATAGATTTCTCTTCCCACAATGACTCTCTCTGTATTGCTTCTTGTACTTTTTCGGAGCGTATTTCAAACCAATCATATTTTGAATTATCCTCTGGAGGGGCTTCATAAATAACACCACTTTCCGCCTCTTTTTTTTGTTGTTCTTTTAATCGTTTCACAAAGTTGGCTGCGGCGTCCGGATTGGGTTCAACTGTAGTGCTTTGTCCTGGTTTTGATCTCTGTTTTGCCAGAAGTGAAGTCAAATATCCTTCATAATCTATATTTGCACCTTGAAGTCCGCCTTTACGTTGGGTTTCAAATAATTTTTGATACGTCATTTCCTCTCTCTTAGAATCAAATCCAAACGGTTCGAGCGCTGTGTATCCAATTTCTTCCTGTTGTAAATAATAATAAATACTGTGGTTTTCACATTCTGCAGTTACGGCGTTAGCGTGTTCTCTGAAGGGACCATCAGGCCCCATTTCCGCTAGCTCCTTTAATAAAGCATAATTTGCGTCGTTCATAACTTTGCTCAAATGCCCATTACCAACAAAAAGAATCGGGTTTTCAAATAAACGAGATTGTTCAATCAGTGTAGAAGCTATTTGTTTATTTCTAACAGTCACAGCATACTCCCACGCACCGCTAACAGGGACGGTGATTTTTCTCCCTGTTGTTTCTGTAACCATTTTATATACGTCGGCAAATGGAGCATTTGGATTTTCCACACACCATGTAGCAAACTCTCTGCTCATTTTATATAGAGCAGGATCCTCTGTGCCCACAATCGGGATTCCTTGCTGGTGCTTCCATTCATACGCCATATATCCGGTAATAAGAAACGAGCCTAAAGTCTGCTTAATCATTTCGTCGCTGGGGTGTGGTTCAGCCTCAATTAAGGATCGAACAGAAACAGGCTTATTTGTGGGGGTCCCTTCAGCAAGAAAAGTCGTTTTATTCACTAATTTAGGGTTGTCTTGGAAAAAAATTTCTAAACCTTTAAAAAGGCTAAATTGAGCCTCAGCGTTACTGTGGGGCTCTCCAATCGTAAGAATTGATTTTGTGCTCTCGTAAGACGAAATCGCGGTTATAAAACACTCAAGTTGTAGCTCTTTTGAAATAAGATATTGCGATTTACCAATACGGATCGTTTCATCTTGAATGGCTACATCTTTTCCTATGTTTCGACCATCTTCACTTGCAGTAGACATATTTTGTTCTTTATACTTTACAACACAATGGAATAGTCAATTTGAGGCGTATTATAGCACTAAACGCAAACATGTACCTCTAATCACGTAATTTTAGGTTCTAATCCCGCCCCCTGTCAGGCTCAGGCTAAATCAACTTTTGAATCTGCGGAGGGGACAGGACTCGAACCTGCAAGCCCTTGCGGGCGCCAGTTTTCAAGACTGGTTCCTTACCATTCGGAGCACCCCTCCCGTCTCTCCTTCGCGATATACAAAGCGGACTGCGTCCGCCGTAGCTCGCTCCGGCGAGCGAAGGCGGAGGGTACAGGATTTGAACCTGTGCGAGCCTTGCGGCTCAAGAGATTAGCAATCTCTCGCTTTTGACCACTCAGCCAACCCTCCCAAAGTCAGCATATTATATCAAGGGTTTTCCTACCGTGCCATCGTGATGCCCCAGACGAATTCTACTCCCGCGCGCTTGAGGATGTTTGCTGCCGCGCGCATGGTGGCGCCGGTGGTGAAAACGTCGTCGAATAAAACCATAGAATGAGGAATTGAGAATGCCTGCCCTGAGCGAAGCCGAAGGGGTGAATGAAGAGAAAATGCATTTTTCATATTCGTTAATCGTTTGTCACGGTCTTTCATTTCCACCTGCGCTGTCGTACTTCGGGTGCGTTTTAGCACCTCAGTCCGCATTGGAATCTGCAATTTATTGGCAATGGCCCTTCCCAAAAGCTCTGCTTGGTTAAAACCTCGATGGCGCAACCGTGCAGAATGGAGCGGGATCGGCACGAAAGTAGATGATTTAGGAAGAAGAAAAAACGATGATTGAGGAATTAGAGAAACAAATTCGTTGGCTAAATCGGAGATGAAACGATATTTGAGCGCCTTGACGGCTTTTTGAATGACGCCGTCGTAGTGGAAAAAACTGGTTAGTCCATCAATGGTGTACTGTGTTTTGCATGAGGGGTGTGTAGCGCCATGAATGGCCGACCGTTCGCAGACCGGACAGATGGTTTCTCGTTGCTCAATAAACCGAATCTTCCCTACACACCGATTGCAAAAATACTTCCCGATTTTTCCACAGGCAAGACAACGTTTTGGGAATAAAAAATCCAAAAGATGCATTTTTTACGCAAGGCACTCCCTTGCGGATTTGCAAGGGAGTGCCTTTTAAAACCAGTGTGGAGACGGAGGGCAATGAACCCTCGTCCAGAAGGAAGCCATCAACACATCTACAGGCGTAGTCTATCTATCATTGTCATTTCCTCCTGATCCAATAGACAGGAAAGAAGAAATCAAGACGTATTAGTCTTTAGTCTTACGGGAACGTCAAACCCATACGACTGCACCTCGGCTTTATTTTCACCTCGCGATCGTCACCGAGAAAACAAATCACGAGATGGCCTTTAGGCTAATGCGTAAGCTGCTCGCGCAGCCCAAGCTGGAGCCCATTTGGCTGCTTCTACTTCATCAGTATTAGCATTTAGTTTTTGACGGTTTGTTTACGACCACCCATCAACGGTCGGCCCGCAGTGTTAAAGAGCTTCCATCTGTCGAAACAATTCGTCCCCATTTATTTATGTTACTTTCCCCCGAAACTCCTGATCTAGTTCTCTTTGTTGGTCTTCCCGCTTTTTTGCGTCGCGTTTTTCGTACTGCTTTTTGCCACGAGCCAGACCAACTTCGAGCTTGACGAGGGATCCCTTAGTATACCAGGAAAGCGGCACCAAGGTCAAATTGGCGCTTGCTAATTTTGTCTTAAGACTAACGATCTCTTTTTTGTGCATCAAAAGTTTACGGGTCTGTTTGGGATCATAGTTTTCTATCCGGGCAAACGGGTAGGGTGATATGTGGGCGTTGACTAAATACGCCTCAGAACCCATGACTCTGACAAATGCGCCGTCCAATTTGGCATGTCCGCCGCGAAGCGATTTGACTTCCGGGCCAGTCAAGCGGACCCCGGCCTCAAAACGGTCGAGGATAGTGTAATCATGCGTGACGCGACGATTGATAATTTTCATTTGAGCTCCAGGGCGTAAATTTTACCATCAGCCACCAACAATATCTTCTTGAGGCTTTCAGAAACAACCATGTGCGTGGGCGCAAGAACGCTCTCCCAGACATATTGCGACAGATACGTCCCGTCTTTTTCCAACATGACCACGCGTTTATTTTCCCGATCCAAAACGTAGAGATATTTTATCTCGTCGCTCGCATAGACCAC
>JAGVFE010000024.1 GCA_020057765.1 Candidatus Woesebacteria bacterium
CGGTACTGTCTTCACAAAGGTACGGATCTCCATGTTCGATGGGATTAATAAGCCCTGCGTCAATATTGAGGTAGTTTTCGCATTTAACAGGAGTGACGTTATATCCACGGGATTGCAAGAGAAGAGCGATAGAAGCAGTCGTGACACCCTTTCCAAGGCCGGATATTACTCCACCGGAAACGAAAATATATTTTGTAGAGTGCACGATTTAAGATAGCAATCACGAATGATTTCGTCAAGATCTCAAGTTCCGAAGTAGCGATCGCCGAACTCGCCGAGACCCGGGACGATAAAAAACCTATCGTTGAGCTTTTCATCAATGGCAGCCGTAATGATGGCAACATCCGGATGTGTTTTTTGAAGATGTGCTATACCTTCCGGCGCGCTCACGATGCAGACGGCAGTAATATTTTTTGCGCCTTTTTTCTTAAGGGCGACAACCGTATCGTCAAAAGAACCTCCGGTTGCAAGCATGGGATCAATGACGATCGCTTTGTGAGACGCAAAAACTTTCGGTAGCTTTTGATAATACTCCCGCGCTTGTGCCGTCTTTTCGTCCCGTTCAAGTCCGATAAATCCCACCGAAACCGATGGTAAAAAATCCTGAATTGCAAACAGCATCGCCAAGCCGGCACGAAGCACCGGCACGACCACAACATCATCGTCCAGTTGTTTACCGACCATCGGTGCAAGCGGTGTTTCAATATTCTTGTTCTTTACTGCAAGTTGTTTGGTCGTCTCAAGAATGAGAATTTTCGACACGATGCCTGCATGCCGCCGAAATTCTTCTGTCGGTGTTCTTTTATCCCGCAAAATCGTGAGCGAGTGGTCAATGAGCGGATGTGACACGATCGTAACCTGTTTCATGTGTCCGTTGTCAACAGGAAAATTTATCGCACTGTAGCTCTGCTTACAACTTCCGTTTTTTTTGACTTCGTAATATGCTCACGAAGGGACTGCGAGCCGTGTTTGCGAAACCCGCGAAGACTCAAATGTTTTTTAAATAACGCATCGAAAATATCTCCTTTGGTGATGATGCCGATGAGAATATTTTCTTCCGAAAGAACCGGAAGCTGTCTCACTTTTCTGGTTATCATTCGGGCAAGTGCGCGCATAATGGGTGTTTCGGCACGGGTGAATATGACCGTTTTATTCATCAGATGTTTGGCCTTCAGCTTCGTCAATTCATGAATCTTTTCCTCCATGTCTTCAAAATCAGAGGCGGACACAAAATCTTCAATGACCTCTTTATAATTGGGGTAAAGGGGCTTGAGGAGATCTTCTTCACTCACCATGCCAAGGAGTTTATTACTTTTATCAACAACCGGAAGCGAATTAACGTGGCTTTTAAAAATTGTTTTCCAAAGTTCTCGCAACGGTGTGTCCGCCGATACTCTGTGCAGAACTTTTCTCATCACGTGATGGACTTGCATACTTGTCTGCGGAGTGTAATCAATCGCCCATAGCGTGTCAATGCCGTCTTATGTGTTCAAAAATCTTCAATTCGAGCATGGAGCGCCGTAGCTGAGCTATTGCTTCCTCGCGTTCGGCACCCTTCGTAGCTTTGGCCAACAATTCCTGTGCGGATTTTTTGGCTTTTTCAATTTCTGCCTCATTGAGTTCATGAGCATGTATCGCCCGGGAAACCAGAATCGTCACGCTATTATTGCCAACTTCGATAAAACCCCCGCCGATAGCTAGGTGTTGTTCTTTGCCATCTTGTGTAATTTTAATTGCTCCTTCAGAAAGAGACGCAAACAGTTTTGCGTGGCGTGGTAATATCGTCAGCCTTCCGGCCGTTGACGGTACGGAGACCGAATGAACATGCTCGGCAAATGCCTCCCGTTGGGGCGTGACGATGGAAAGTTGAAATTGATTCATTTGACCTCTTCTATCCCTCCGACCATGTAGAATGCTTGCTCGGATTTGTTGTCGTGCTTGCCCTCCAAAATTTCTGCAAATCCACCTACGGCATCTTCCCGACTCACGTATTTGCCCGCACGGGCGGTAAATGCCTCTGCAACGAACATGGGTTGGGTAAGAAAACGTTGGATCTTGCGCGCCCGGGTGACGGCCAATTTATCCTCTTCAGAAAGCTCCTCAACACCCAAAATGGCAATAATGTCCTGGAGATCCTTGTATCGCTGCAAGACCCGTTGAACACCTTTGGCTACTTTATAATGTTCATCACCCACAACCCCCGGTTCAAGAATGCGCGAGCCGGAAGCAAGCGGATCCACAGCAGGGTAGAGGCCTTTATCCGCAATCGAACGCTCAAGAGTGATCGTACTATCCAAATGCGAAAAGGTAGCAACAGGTGCCGGATCGGTAATGTCGTCAGCAGGAACATAAACCGCCTGAACGGATGTGATAGAGCCCTTCGTTGTGGACGTGATGCGCTCCTGGAGTGCTCCCATTTCAGAGGCCAGCGTCGGTTGATAGCCAACAGCCGACGGAATTCGGCCCAAAAGTGCCGATACTTCACTCCCTGCCTGTGCAAACCGGAACACGTTATCAATAAACAAAAGCACATCCTGATTTTTTTCATCACGAAAATACTCTGCCATGGTCAAGCCCGTCAAAGCCACTCGCAACCGCGCACCCGGCGGTTCGTTCATCTGACCAAAAACGAGTGCCGTCTTTTCAATGACGCCGGATTCTTTCATCTCAGACCACAAATCGTTTCCTTCCCGCGATCGCTCCCCTACACCCGCAAACACCGAAACACCCCCGTGGTGCTCGGCCACATTATGAATAAGCTCTTGAATGAGTACTGTCTTGCCTACCCCGGCCCCGCCAAAAATGGCAACCTTGCCTCCCTTAACAAAGGGAGCCATCAAGTCGACGACCTTAATGCCTGTCTCGAGCACCTCTAGCTTGATGCTTTGGTCCACCAACATGGGCGCCGGCCGATGAATGGGATATTTTTTCACTTCCCCCAGCGGTTCGCCGGAATCCAAGGGCTCGCCTAACACGTTAAAAATGCGACCTAACGTTTTTTCTCCTACCGGCACAGATATCGGCGCGCCGGTTGCCACAGCCACGTTGCCGCGGCGCAATCCATCGGTCGTTCCCATGGCTATCGTTCGCACCCGGCCGTCCCCGATGTGCAGAGCAACTTCCAAAATTAAAGCATCCTTTCGCAATGCCGATGGCTCTACTTTAAGAGCCTCATAGAGCGACGGAATTTTGCCCTCCGGAAACTGGACGTCAACCACGACTCCGATAATTGCAATTATTGTACCGATATTCTGTTTTTTCATACCTCTACCGCTAGTCTTGCCGTAACCATATCGGAAATTTCATAGGTAATTTTTTCTTGTCTGGCTTTGTTATACACAAGCGTTAACTCGTCAACAAGCGAAAGCGCGTTATCCGTGGCGTTTTTCATAGCAATCATACGAGCAGAATGCTCTGAAGCTTCTGCTTGCAGTATCGCATCTCGAATTTGATTTTCTATATAATGCGGAATCAGAAAATTGAGTACCTCCTCCGGTGACGGTTCAATCAAATACTGTCCCAAATTTTTTTCGCCAACATCAACTGCAGCTATTGACAACGGCAATAGTACTCGCTTTTTTGGATTCTGCCGCAAGGCAGAGACAAAATCGCTATATAACATATCGACTCCTTCATATCCGCCGGTTGTATATTTTTGAATGACCAGTTCGGTAAGCGCGGGCACGTTGTTGACAAACGGAACCGTGGTGGAAAAATCAGCGGCAACCGGCAAACGCATGCGCTCCAAAAGGAGCGTCCCCTTTTGTCCGATCGTTACATATTCATGCGCTGATGGTTTGGCGTATTCTTTGAAGAAAAAACGGAATAAGTTCGTATTGAGGCCGCCGCAAAGGCCTTTGTTGGTCGAAATTGCAATAATCAGTTTTTTGCCTGTTGGGGGCGGGGTTACCAGCAGTGGGTGATGTGATACGTCGACGGCTGATGCCAGATTGGTCACCATCTGGGCGATTTTTTCCGCATAGCGGCGCCCGCTGCTTGCTTGTTCCTGGGCCTTTCTCATCTTCGAGGCCGCAACCAGCTGCATGGCGCGAGTTATCTGGGCAATGCTTTTGACTGATCTGATTCTGCGTTTGATGAGTCTGATATTTGCCATATTAAGAAAATGTTTTTTTAAACTCTGTCGTTGCTGTTTTTAGTTGTTTTTCTATCTCCGGCGTGACCGCTTTCTCATTGGCAATTGCTGTGAGCAATTTACCGTGCTTGGCTTCTAAATAAGAAAAATAGGATGCTTCAAATTCCGTAACCTTGGCAACCGGTACATCGTCAAGGTGTCCATCGA
>JAGVFE010000015.1 GCA_020057765.1 Candidatus Woesebacteria bacterium
CGGGATAAACCAAACACCTGAGAGGCGGGGTAGCTCAGCCGGTAGAGCAGCGGACTGAAAATCCGCGTGTCCCCAGTTCGATTCTGGGCCCCGCCACCATTGATTTCAAAGGGTTAGCTAAATTGCTAACTTTTTTTATTCCTTCATATGATAATTATCCCAGCCCTATCCCAGCTCCAAATTATCCCGTTAGGAGTTCATAGGCCGCCGATCAGCCAAGAATTTCACAAATGATGGTTAAGGTAAAATCCTGACCATACCGAATAAATTTGTGCTATCATGCCTTCAATCCGAGACGGTTGAAGAATTATGAGATAAAGGGAGAGTATGCACCATTTGCTTGAACAAGCTGAGACTCTCCGCAAAGAGGTGGGTCAGCATATAAGCCAAAAGAGAAAATCCGAGTTGGGGCAGTTCATGACCCCTGCAACGGTTGCCCGCTTCATGGCCTCCCTGTTCCCGCCTTCAACCCTGAAAACAGCCCGGCTTTTAGATGCTGGCGCGGGCATAGGTGCGCTATCAGGGGCCGCTCTGGATCGCTTCGCAGCAGGGGGGTTCCCTTTTCAACATGTTCAAGTCGTGGCCTATGAGATTGACCCCAAGTTACGTGAGCTTTTATCCCAAACACTGGCAAAATATAAGGGCCGCTTTGATATAGATATTTCTGTGCAACGGGGCGATTTTATAGAAGAAGCGGTAAAGTTGATTTTTAAAGGAGAAGAGCGCTTTACCCATGCAATCCTGAATCCTCCTTATAAAAAAATCCATAGTGCGTCCAGTCATCGGTTTTTGCTTCGCCGGGTCGGGATTGAGACTGTCAATTTATATTCCGCCTTTGTTGCTCTCACAATTGAACTCATGCAGTCGGGCGGCCAAATTGTTGCGATTATGCCCCGTAGTTTTTGCAATGGCCCTTACTACCGGCCATTTCGTGAGCTTATCCTTGCCAAGACCGCGATTAAGCACCTTCACTTATTCGCCGCCCGTAACCGTGCCTTCCGAGATGATGCTGTCTTACAGGAAAACATCATCATTTTACTTGAACGCGACGCCATACAGGGAAGCGTTACCGTCTCCACGTCAACAGATGATAGTTTTACCAACATGGAAACTAATGTTTACCCTTTTGACCGGATCGTTTTTCCAAATGATCCAGAGTGCTTTATACACATTCCTACCTCACCTGAACGCAATCACCTTGAAATTTCCCCGGCTATCAGTTTTTCGCTTGGCGACATTGGCCTTGAAGTTTCGACCGGGCCTGTTGTGGATTTCAGGCTAAGGCCCCATATCCGGCAAATGCCAGGGCGGGGCACTGTGCCCCTTCTTTATCCGGGCCATTTTTCAGGGCAGGAGATTGACTGGCCGAAGCAAGGCGCGAAAAAACCGAATGCCATCATGCGTAACGCCGAAACCGAAAAGTGGCTTTACCCAAGCGGCTATTATGTTGTGGTCAGGCGGTTTTCATCTAAGGAAGAAAAGCGCCGTGTTGTGGCGAGTGTCGTTTGTCCAGACGTCTTTAATGGTAGTCCCATGCTTGGTTTTGAAAATCACCTCAATGTCTTACATTCCGGCAAACAGGGGATTCCTGAAAATCTTGCCCGCGGCTTGACGGTGTTCCTCAATTCCACGGCGGTTGATGAGCAATTCCGCCTTTTTAGTGGTCATACGCAGGTAAACGCAACCGATTTGCGGTTGCTTAAATATCCGAGTCGTGAGGTTCTAACTCGCCTTGGCGTCTGGGCAAAGGCTCAAGGCGAACATACTCAACAGAAAATAGACCACAAAATTGAAAGTCTCTTATGGCCGAAAACGACAAGATAAAAGACGCCCTTCTCATTCTCGACTCTCTCGGACTTCCCCGGCCACAAAGAAACGAGCGTTCCGCCCTCTGCCTATTGGCGCTTTTAAATCTGACTCCTGAAAAGACATGGGCGCAAGCCGGAAATCCCCTTATCGGTATAACCCCGATGATGGATTTTAGCCGGGAGCACTATGGCAAGGGTTACGCCCCGAATACGCGTGAAACCTTTCGGCGTCAGACCATTCACCAGTTTGTTCAAGCCGGGATAGCCCTTTATAATCCCGACAGACCAGACAGGCCCGTTAACAGCCCCAAAGCCGTTTACCAAATATCCCCCGAAACACTGGCGTTGTTGAAAGCCTTCGGCAAAAAGGAATGGAAGCCTTCGTTAAAACATTACCTTTCAACAAATAAGACCCTCTCGCAAATCTACGCTAAAGAGCGTGTGCAAAAGCTGATTCCAGTGCGGATAGCTCCCGGCAAAGAAATAAAGATCAGCCCCGGTGAACATAGCGAGCTTATTAAGGCGGTTGTTGATGATTTTGCCCCGCGCTTTGCATCTGGCGCGGTCTTGGTTTATGTTGGCGATACCGGCGAGAAATGGGGCTATTTCGATGAAAAACTGTTGGCTAAGCTGGGCGTGACAGTTGACTCACATGGGAAAATGCCGGATGTTGTTCTCTATTACCCCGGAAAAGAGTGGCTTTTGCTGGTGGAATCCGTAACCAGTCACGGCCCGGTTGACGCAAAGCGCCACGCAGAGCTTGCCCGGTTGTTTGCTGGCGCGAGGGCGGGGCTTGTATATGTTACGGCTTTCCCTTCCCGCTCGGTTATGACACGTTATCTTGGCGAAATAGCTTGGGAAACGGAAGTCTGGGTTGCGGACGCACCGACACACCTTATCCATTTCAACGGGCCGCGGTTTCTGGGGCCATATAGCGATAAGTCTCCAGAGTAATCAAAAATGGCCTGGGATTGATCGACAGGAGAGAGCGCAGATGAAGTTACTCTATGTGTTCCATACGCGGATCGGTCCTTTCTATATCGGAGAAGAGAACGGACGTTTCCATCCGATATATGATGACGAGAGCCTCGGAAGCTACGCCAATGCGGGGCAGGCAGCAGAGGACGTGGCGGGCGGCCATACATTCTCGATTTCATCCGGAACTGACACGGCAACCTTGGGGATTCCGGATGATCTCGGGGAATGGGAGAAAATCTCACTGGTTTAGCGTTCACGTAGATTTTTTAGGAACGTAGGCTTGTGCAAAGTATAGGCTAAGCTAATGATAGATTTATTATGTAAAATTATTGAATGGATTTTCTCTTGGTTGAAAGGCAAAGTCGCCTCGCCATTAAATATGAATGTGACTTGTTTAGATTATGAAGCATTACTTTGCAAAACTACCTCAGGATACTACAACTCAACCTTTTCAGGACTTGCACCGTGCAGGAACTCTTCGAACCCCCAGAGATGATAGCTGATAATATGTGTCATCCTAAACAGTTAACCTTAGCTCTGGCCTAGCCGGACAGAAATGTCCCATCAGAGGAAAAAAATGGATGATCTGCCCTCTTCATACCCGGAAGGTTACATTTGACCGGCTCGCCGCCACTGGTCGAAATCAGGTAAATATCTTTCATATCTGAATAGGCGATTCTTTGCCCGTCCGGTGAAAGAGCAAGAGAAGGAAAAAAATTAGCAGGGTCCCTCATTTTGCCTGAAAAGGTCAGTTGCTTCTGGGCGCTGCCATCCAGATTGGCAATCCAAATATTATTCTCCCTGACAAAGGCGATCTTTTCCGCCTGAATAGCAGCAGATGTCAGGGCCAGGAAAATGAATTCCGCAAAAATTATCGCCGCCATTGTTTTCTTGTTGATTATCACCGCCACCTCCCGTCCTAGTGAATAAACCGAGATTATGCGGCAACCTTGGCCACCGCAGTCAAAACACGGTTTTGGGGAGTTCTCATCCAGAGTTTAACCCCAGAAGGTTCCTTTTCTGGTAACCAAAGTTCTCGTGGGAGGCATGATAGCACAAATTTCAATTAAAAGAATTTTTTCAAAAATTTTAAGCATACCACACCCTCAGAAACCAGATACTTCACTGCTATGAAGCTTAAGGACCCAGGGCCAGCACTGATCGGTAGTGGCGCGCCAGGGGAAACCGTTGGCCACATGGACATACCACCTCCGGGCATGATAAGAAACCCTGGCGCCCATTTTGAACAAAAGATCGGTTAGACAGGCTGGGGCGGAGGTTCGCTATCTGCCCTGTATACGCACCTTAAATAAAAAAAATAGGTGGTTGAGATGGTTATC
>JAGVFE010000110.1 GCA_020057765.1 Candidatus Woesebacteria bacterium
CCATGCTTTTTGTTTTTAGAGAGATTCAAATCCCTTTAAAGTCCTTAAGGCGATCCGATGCAAGAGTGGTTTATAAATCAGCTTTGATTGGGCTGAAAGATTTACTAAAAAACAATCGAAACGTGGCTCTCTTTCTCATCGCTTTTTCTTTAATCTCGGATGGAATCCTGACCATCCAAACGTATTTTGCTTTGGTAATGGACGCGATGTATAAAATCCCGGATACCCAGAAATATCTGGTAACCATAGTCATGTTTATTCCTATGATCATCGGAAACTACACCCTCGGGAGAGTCGGAGACAAAATTGGCCATAAACCAATTATGTTTTGGTCTTGTTTGGTTGTTTCGATTTTGATGGCTCTGGTCCTTCTTTCATCATCTGTAACAGTTTTATACGTCTTGGCGGCCTTTTTGGGAATCGGTTGGGGAGGATTCTATGTTGCCTCTCGAGCCCTAATGGTCAAAATTTCTCCTAAAGAGAGATTGGGAGAGTATTTTGGCTTTTATTCTTCTTTTTACCGCTTTGCCTCCATCGTCGGACCTTTGGTATGGGGAATAACCACCCTGTCTCTAAAAACATATGGAGTTTTTAAATACCAGATTGCTGGATTTATGATTATCGCCCTCATGGCTGTTGGTATCTATGTTCTTACCAAAGTCCGGGAAGAAGCGAACATGGAACCAAAATCCGTTTAACGGCGGATTTCCCCCAAACGACCGACTAAAGCTATCCAGTGAACATAATCAACCCGTCGGGTTTACTTCCCGTCAAGAAAATCCGGGAGTGTCATATCTGCCTCACTCCGGGAGTGGAGTTGTTTACATCCAACCATCATGCGGGGCTACGATTCTAAATGAAAATTTGGAAAGTGCTTTGTTATTAACTCGATGGTTTTTCTAAACTGATTCTCGGGGCAGAAAAATCCAATCGGAAACAATCTCAGCCTCCCTTTTGAAAAATACATATATCTTGAGCGTGAATTTACTTTGACAATACGCATATCCTTCCAGCTAATAATCCGATTATCGCCCGATGAATCTTTTTCGTTGAAGATAATGAAGCTTGTGATACACCCTCTTTGGTGATTTGAATTATTGAGATAAAACCATTCGGAAACATGATTGCCATCACCACATACGTCAAGACAAATATTAAACCAATGAAGCCTAAGGCAAAATATATATCTGGGGTTAAATCAGAAAATTTCCCTCCGTTCATTATCGATAAAACAGCTATTATCCCGATTATTGCTAAAGATATCAGCAGGCCCACTCCCATCACCTTAGTGATAAACCATGAAAACACAGGGGTTGTTGTTTCGAAAACCCGGTTAACCGTTTCTTGCCCTTTTTCTACTGAGTCAAGTACTCCCATAATTCCTCCTTTCTTTCCTTGCGATAACACCTGCATACGGGTTTAGCCAATTGTTTCTTCTTTTGGCACGTACACCACCCCGCGGGTGGAGCCAAGTTTTTTGATTAAACCACCTTTGACGAGCTGTTTGAGGTCAAAATGGAGCGTGCTGGCAGGAACAAGCCGGAAACTCCGCGCCAAAAAATCAAAGGAGACCATCTTTTGCTCCCGTATCGTGGCAACAAGTTCCTGCCGCCGTGGAAATGGAGAAGATTGGGGCAGAAACCTTTTCATACTGATTATATTAGAAGATATTGAAAGATATTACAAGATATTAGAAGATACTATTACCCAACACCTTCTTTTTCTGAAGGCTCCGGTAATGAAAACGCCCGGATTTCCGGCAGTGCCGAACCCATCACCCCCTGGAGCTCGCCGTACATTTTGGCCATGTTGTCGAGTGCCCGGCGGATTTGCATCTCGCGCTTCTTCCATGACCGTTCCATGCTCCGCCGCTCGGTAGATAAATCTTCTTCCATTTCGCGGATAGACTCCGCGTACGCTTCAAAGCGGTGACGGAACGTATCGCTGGCGATATATAGATACAAAAACTCGAGTTTTTCGTCTTTATTGGCAGACAAACCTTTGGCTGACGCTACCTGCATGACGGCTCGGCGAAGCAGCTCTGCCAACGGCAATACATACGCATAGGTTGCAACGACGACACCTTCACGGAGTCCAAACCCATCAATATCATCCGGTACGTTTTCAGAAAGCAACACAACAATCGTTGCTCCCGCTTGCCGGGCATCTTCGCGCAATTTCGGCAGCCACGACGGACTCCATTTGGCGCGCTTGGTCTCCCACAGGATAGTTCCGGCAACTTTGCCTGCCTGGTTTTTGACGGTTTGGAGGATATCGGCGCCAGCTACCCCTTTACCGACCGGAGCAATTTCGTCGTAAATGAATGCGTTTTTAAGTTTTTCTTCGATATCCAGTTCGAATACTTCTCCCTGCATCTGCTGGGACTTTTGTGCGAGCTTGTTTTGGGCGTCATCGAGAGATTTTTTGGTATCTTCCAGCTGTTTTTTGAGCTCAAGGACTTCCATTTGGGATTTTTCCGTGATGGTTTTGGACAAATCCTGCCGTTGCCGTTCGATTGCTTCATTGAGGCGCTTTTCATTTTCCAAAGCCCTTTTTTCTTCCACATCTTTAAGCTCACGGATGGTTCTATTGAGATCCAGGAGTTGTTGAGTGAGAGCTTTGTTTTGATCGCGAAGCTCGGTCACCTGATTTTCGCGGTCCTTCATCTGGAGATTTACGTCGGCGGTTGCTTTTTCCCGTGCTTTCTTTTCGGCTTCCACCTCTACCTCATGCAAAAGCGCTTGGGTGATTTCTACTTCTTTACCGCAATGAGGACATTTGATGATTGATGCATTCATGGAAGCATTGTAATAACTCCCGCCTAATTGAGCAATCGGGCAATTTTGTTCTATCAATAAATCCGCTTTATTTCATCTTCCCTATGAAATGACCAAGGAGTCCTATGCCAACCAAAATCCAACCCCACATCATAAGATTAGACAAATCCAAATAATTTACCAAAAGAAATCCAACGCCTACACCAGCAACCACATGAACTAAGCCGGATTGGCTCGTGCAACAACTTACCATAGCCATCATGTCGTTATCTTTTTTCTTTGCCATACTATTTCACCCCCTTCCGCTTTATCCAGTATCCTCAATATTTTTTCCATATGCAATCCCCTATTGGCTCGTTATATAGAGCGCCTCGTTTGCCCCCGTCACCGATAAACCTGGTCGTGCCCCGCCGCCGATTGCAAATACTGTCGAGCCAAAAGAGACGACGCCTAATCCATGACGTGGTGTCGGCAATCCCGGAAGAGTTACCCACCGTTTTCCTTTCGGGTCGTACATATCTACATCGGCAAACGTACCGAGTGGTTGCTCACCCCCGACAACAAGGAAAAAATTCTCAACCACTGACCCGCCGAGCCCGCCTCGCGCAACAGGCAACGGAGTACCAAGGGTCCACATATCCTTCATGGAATCATAGATTTCTAAAAGAGCAAGGTTTTTGGTCATTGAACCGAATCTCCCGCCGGCCACATATAGCTTATCGTCAATAGCTCCTGCTGCCAGGTGTTCCCGTTTGGTAAGTGCCGGCGCTTTGGTTTCCCACTGGTCATCTGCTGGATAGTAAATTTCCAACTCATCGGTGAGGCCACGTGGTCCCACACCGCCAACAGCATAAATTTTCCCTTCCCCTGGCGCAGCAGCAAACGCACCGCGGGGCGAAAGAAGTGATGCTTTTTTCTCCCACGCAGATGCTCCATCAACGTAGGTAAACATGTCGGCGTGTGGAGTAAATGAAAGTCCGCTCATACCGCCGATAACATACAAAGTGCCGCCGTAATTTACTGCGGCTGTGTGGTGCCTCGGTTCAGGCAAATCCGGTAACTTCGTCCATTTGTCTTGCAACGGATCATACGACTCCACTGTCGCAAGAGTTCGCCCAAATCCATCAATGCCCCCAACGACGACGACTTTCCCATTCACCGCCGCTGCTGCCACTTCTGTCCGCGCCGTTGGCATGGATTTTTTCACTTCCCAATGAGCAACATATATTTTTTTACCGATTCGGACGGATGCACGTGATAATTTAGGAAATACACCAAATCCGCGGACGTATACGAGGTAAACGATGGCCGCAAATAGTGCCAGTGCACAAAAAATACCGGTGAATATAAACGTAATTTTCCTCACATATCTATAGAACCACATTTTGCTCTGTTCGTCTATATAATAGGAAGATCACCATGAAAAAACTTTGTCTCCTCCTTGTGTGTGTTGCTATACTTGCTTGGTTTTTGTTTAAGTCTTCTCCAGCACCTGTCAACCCTTCGCCTACTCCAAATAATAGTCTTGAATATTTGGTTGAAAATCAACCATTCCGAGTCGCCTCGTTTATCGTGAAAAATCCGGCGGCGATATCACTTATCCCTAACTTTACACAAAAAAACTCGAGCCTCTCTGTTGCGAAAAACAGTCAATGCACCATGCTCACGAGCGGCGGGTTTTATTCGAAAGCCAATAATCCCATCGGATTATTCATCTCAGACGGTAAACAGATTGGTACGTATCAAACCAATGCACTTTTCAATGGATTTTTCTCTGTACAGACAAATGAAAACGCAATAATCGGTGACCAAATTCCAGAATCTACGTCTCCTCTCGCCCTCCAATCCGGCCCGCTTCTGATAACAGACGGTGTTGTAAGAAAATTATCCATCCGCGACGATGAACCTGCGCGCCGGATAGTGATGGCGCAAACCAACGACAATGCCATTGTTTTTTTAGCACTTTATAGTGGAGAAAATACATTTCAAGGTCCAAAACTAGCTGACGTCCCCCAACATCTCAAAAAAATCGAAAATCTCTTGGGAATATCCATAACCAATGCCCTCAATCTCGACGGCGGCTCTGCATCAGTATTCATTGCGAAGGATTATTCGTTATCCGAACTGACCCCCGTCGGAAGTTTCTTTTGTGTCCAATAGCTTATTGGAGATATTTGGAGATGTTTCCCTGGTGCTCCTCTATGGTTTTGGCGTAGTGAGCTGTACCTTTCGTGTCATGGATGTAATACCAATACTCGGTTTCCTTGGGGTAGATGACCGCTTTGATGGAAGACAATCCCGGATTGGCAATCGGATGCGGCGGTAAGCCAAGGTTAGCATACGTATTAAACGGTGATTTTACTTTTTTGTCTTCATCCGTTAGATACTTTTTCCACCAGCTTTTTTCCATCGGTTGATACCCGAGGGCATACTGCAATGTTGCGTCAACCTGGAGCGGCCAATCTGCCTTGATGCGATTAAGGAGAATTCCAGCAATCACCGGCCGGTCGTCATCGGACCTGCCTTCGCGCTCCACAATGGAAGCAAGCGTGATGACTTCCGGTAGTGTCAGGCCGGTTTTGATCGCATCAGTCCGAAGTGTTGTTCCTATTTTAGTATCAAAGGTGTCCAAAAAAATCTTTGCAATTGCCGCAGGAGTGGCATCTTTCGGCACCAGATAGGTATCAGGAAACATGTAGCCTTCTTTGGTATGTTTGAGAAATTCTGCTTCCGGAATATCAAATAGTTTAGATAATTTATTGGCTATTTCTTCTACCCGCCAACCCTCCGGTGTCGTCGCCCACACGTCAAGCGTCCCGTGAG
>JAGVFE010000089.1 GCA_020057765.1 Candidatus Woesebacteria bacterium
AACTACGGAGCAAAGAACCCATGAAAAAGGGATTTACACTCCTCGAGCTTATCATTGCCATGGGCATCGCACTTGTCTTGGCCAGCGGAATTTTTGCCGCCTACGAAAAATTTAATAAACGGGAACGCCTGCGGCAGGCAGCAGCAACCCTGAAAAACAATTTGCGGTTTGGGCAATCAAAAGCCATCAACGGTGAAAAGCCGGTAGCCGGATGCACCCAATTAGTCGGCTATAGCGTCACGTTTTCTGTAGGCAGCTACACGATACAGGCTCAATGCACCGAAGGGACAGCAGGTGCCGTAACGTCTGTGACATTGCCGACAAATGTCGTTTTTTCTGGTGCTCCTTCACCCATTACCTTTACAGTTCTTACCGGGACTGTATCAACCGACACAACATTGACCGTATCTGACGGAACCGACAGTAAAAGTATTCAAGTAAAACGGAGCGGCGATATCAACGAGGTATGAAAAAAGGCCAGACACTTATAGAAATTATTGTAGCCATCGGGGTTGTCGTTTTACTTGTCACGGGATTGCTTGCCGGAGCAACAGCGACCCTAAAGGCAGCTCAATACAGTCGAGTCAAAAGTTTGGCGGTCCGCTATAGTCAAGAGGCACTCGAAACGGCGCGAACGGTGCGAAATACGGGTTGGGAAACATTTAGCACCTACGGCTCAGTTGGCGGGATAACATGGTGTTTGAATAAAGCCGGCAGTTGGACACAAGCGCCCGGTAGTTGTTCGCCTAATATCGACAATATCTATACGCGGACGGTGGTATTCACATGGCAGGATCCGAAGATGAACGTTGCTGTATCCACGACGTGGACCGACGGAGCTCGCACCTATCGCGTTGATCAGACGACGTATTTTACGCAATGGCAATGAATAAAAAAGGATTTACCTTGCTCGAGATCATTATTGCAACAAGTATTGTGGCTATCATTGGTGTGATTATTTCTCAAACTTTATCATCAACAACCAAAAGCAACAGTAAAGTGGAAATCCTCAAAGAGGTCAAGCAAAACGGCGATTTTGCCCTTTCTATCATGGAGCGGATGATCAGAAATGCGCGACAAATAACGAGTACGTGTAGTGATGTTGGAACATCCGGCCAATCCCTGGTGCTGACCAATTTTGATGGCGGCTCAACAACACTTTCCTGTCAATGGGATGGTTCCATAAGCCGCGTAGCGTCTGTGTCGGCTGCGGGGACCGATTTTTTGACGGGCACAAACGTTACGCTGGGCGGCACCGATTGCACAAGTGCTTCACTTGGCTTTACCTGTACGAGTTTGGCCAACGCCCCCAATACGATTAACATCGTATTTGGGCTAACACAATCGCGTGGCAGTTCCGCGATATTTGATCAAGCAAGCCAATCATTCCAAAGTTCTGTTAGCATTCGAAATCATTGAGTTATATAATGGTTCTATGGCATCATTGCGACGGAATTCCGGTCAAGTATTGCTTATAACCCTGCTGGTTCTGTCGGTGGCCACAACTATTGTCCTTTCCGTTATCGGCCGGGCTACGACGGATGTGGCAATCAGCAATCAAATTGCAGAAAGCCAACGGGCCTTTTCAGCAGCAGAGGCCGGAATTGAAGAAATATTGCTGTCTGGGATTGCGCCAGTAGGTGCGCAAGTCCTCTCTCCTGGTGTGAGCTATTCTGTACAAAAAGCCGATATTGGCGGGGCGGCTGGTGTCTACCAATATCCGTCCAAAACTCCCGTAGGAAATACAGAAACGCTTTGGCTCGTCAATCACAACGCCAACGGGTCGCTCGTTGAATCCCCTACGTACACAGCCGGAACGATCGATATTTGCTGGAGCGCCGAGACGACGGGGGCAGCAGTACTTGCGTCGGTTCTCTATAAATCAGGAGGGGTCTACAAAGTCGCTCGTGCTGCCTACGACCCAGTCGCAACCCGCCGAGAAACAAATAAATTTAGTGAACCTTCAGTGATGTCCGGCGGCTGCGGGGCAAATTCCGGCACCACGTATAAACAAACACTCACGTTTGCCAACTTTACCCCGGCTATCAATCCGGGCTCTGACACCCTTATTTCTCTTCGGTTGAGTCCGCTCTACGGCGAAACTAAATTTGCCATTGCTGCGCCTATTGCCGTCCCTTTGCAGGGCAGTCGAGTGGAATCCTCCGGCTCAACCGATGGCGGCACCACCCGTAAAATTGTGGTTTATCAGCAGTACCGCACTCCGGACAGCATTTTTGATGCGGTCGTGGTAAGTGGTGGAAATTTTTCCAAATAAAAGCATATCTCTGCCCTATGGATACCATTGTCGGTCTTGATATCGGCTCTCACTCGGTCAAACTCATCGAACTATCCCGTGATAAAAAGGGTGTAGCCCTTTTGGCTGCCGGTAGCGCCCCCACGCCGCCCAAGGCACTTGCCTCCACGGTGCAGTCTGATTGGGAAGCAGTCGCCGTCATTGTAAAAAAGCTTTTCAAAGACACCGGAACTAAGGCGGAAGCGATCAACATCGCCCTCCCTGAATCTCAGGTGTTTACGCGTATAATTGAAGTACCGGCGCTTTCCTCTCGCGAATTAACCAGCGCCATCAAGTGGGAAGCCGAGCAATATATTCCTTTACCCCTTGCTGACGTGACGGTGGACTTTACCGTTCTTCGCGATGCGGCGGCTACCGGTACCAATAAAATGGATGTCCTGTTGGTTGCTAGCCCCAAAACGCTCGTGGAAAAGTACGTCTCAATTTTGGAAATGTCGGACCTTTCCGTCAATGCCGTGGAGACGGAGATTTTAGCTACGTCGCGGGCACTGATTAAAACCATACCAAATGTCAAAACGGTTATGATCGTTTCTCTTGGAGCACAGACGACGGATTTTGCCATCATTCGTGATGGTGTGCTTGCATTCACCCGATCCATTGCTGCCGGAGGTGAGGCTTTATCCCGGTCGCTTTCGCAAAAGCTTGGTTTTGAGATGATTCAAGCCGAGGCGTTTAAGCGGACCTACGGATTGGAAAAAGATAAATTGGAGGGAAAAATTGTCGAGGCCATCAAGCCGATTATGGACACTATTATTAGCGAGATGAACCGGGCAATTGCATTTTACCAAGAAAAATTTAAAGGCGACCACATTGGTGTGGTGCTTCTTTCCGGCGGCACCGCCCGTCTGCCTGGACTCGTCGTATATTTGGCACAAGCCTTGGGTCTAGAGGTTCAGTTGGCTAACCCCTGGGTTGGCATCAGCCGCGACGGGCGCTTTAAGGTTTTGGATACCGAAGGAGCGGTGTTTACGGTGGCTGTTGGACTGGCATTGCGATAGATAGAGTATGTCGACACAATCAAGCAACATCAATCTCATCTCGACGAAAACTGAATTACCTGAGCAATTAGTGGCTATCACCAAATATTTGCACCGGGCAGGATTAGGAGCAGTGCTCATCTCTCTTGCATTGGGATTATTTTTTGGCGTTGGCGTGACCGTTTTAAAGCTCCGCGCAACATCGCTGGCAAAGGAAAATGATGCTCTTGTTGCCCGCATCAAAAGCGTGTCGTCAAAAGAGGCTATGTATGCCGTCTTGGTCAAACAATCTGCGGTGGCTCAAAAAGTATTGGTTTCCATCAAGCCATGGGAAGCGGTTGTTGACGAAATTAATGCCATAGCCCCGCCACCGATCCTCCTGTCAGCAACCGTTAATGAAAAACAGGAACTTTCTCTAACTGCCCAGACGCCGTCGGTTGAAGAAGCGGCATTGATGGTGGAAAGAATAAGCGGCTTGACAACGCAAAAGAAAATTCGCAACGCCGTCCTTGAGTCGCTGGAATTAGGCATTGATGGAAAAGTAAAACTCGTCATTACGTTCGTGCCGACTCTATGAGACAACTCAAATATATTTGGCGCACCTATCGAGAAATTATTATCGCCGTGGCATTGTGTATGGCCGGCTTTGGCGGACTGTTTTTTGGGGTTGTTCCTACGGCAAAAAATACGCTGGCTACCTTAGATGAGATCAAAACACTTTCGGCCCACGTGGAGGCCCTGTCTCAAAAAGCAGCCACACTGGATGCGCTTTCAGAGGATACGCTGCGGGAACAGTTGGCCGTCATTGTGTCGGCAATTCCAACGGATAAAGCCGTGCCGAGCGTGTTTGCCACGGTCGAGAGTGTTGTCGCAACTGCAGGCGTTGAGGTTATGGATATGTCGGTGACGCAGGCCGGATCTTTGGCCACCGCTTCTGCACAAAAACTTTCGACTGAAGAAAAAACAATCGGCGCTTCGCTTTTGCCGTTTAGCGTAACGATTCGGGGACCCATGGAAAAAGTGCGAGCATTTATCGGCCGCATCGGATCTGTCCGACGGCTTGCCCGGATACGCAATTTCGACGTGTCCGTCATCTCCCCTGAAGTGATACAGGCACGGTTGGCTCTTGAGGCGTTTTACGTCCCGTTGCCGACGAGTTTGGCCAAAGTTGACGAGGCGCTTGCGCAATTATCCAAAGAACAGCAAGATGCCCTGACTAAGCTGGCCACTTTCCCTTGGTTTTCGCAACCGAAAATTTCAGCGCCCCAAGGACCGGTATATGGCAACAGAGAAAATCCATTTAGTCGATAAATTTGACACGGCGTGAGAGCGTTATTTTCTGTGTGAAGCCCGCCAAGCGGCGATTTTTTTGTGATCGCCGGAAATGAGAATATCCGGGACTTTTTTCCCCTTGTATGACTTGGGACGCGTGTATTGCGGATACTCCAGTACTCCATCTTGTGTGAATGATTCTGATTGTGTTGCTTCTTCTTTTTTTAATACTCCCGGAAGGAGTCGAGTGATACTGTCAACAATGACCATGGCGGGAATTTCGCCACCAGTCAATACATAGTCCCCTATTGAGATTTTTTCATCGACGAGTTCGTCTATGCGTGCATCAACTCCTTCGTAATGACCAGAGACAAGGATGAGGTGTTCAAGTTTGGAATACTCTCTTGCTTTTGATTGCGCATATTTTAGTCCTGTTGGATCAAGTAATACTTTTTTCCCTTTTAATTTTTTTAATGCTTTATCGATCACATCGACCCGTAGTATCATCCCCGGTCCGCCCCCGTAAGGATGATCGTCAACACTTTTGTGCTTGTCAATTGCAAAATCTCGGATATTGATAAAATCAATGGATATTTTCCCTTGCATTTTTGCACGCTTAATTATCGAGGAATCAAAAGGGCCATCAAACATTTCGGGGAAGAGAGTGAGGATGGTAAACTTCATTCGGATTTTGGCTCTTCGGCCAACTCCACGTCCACGTATATTCCTTTTTTAGTGGCCATGAGTTTGACCAGATCCCGGATGGCGCGGATGATCCTTCCGCTTTTGCCGATGACCTTTCCCATGTCTTCCGGGTGGGGGTGAACCACATAGACGGTGCCGTTTTCTCCCGGTACTTCGTCAATGACGAGCGCGTCAGGGTGGTCGACAATTGCGGATAAGAGGTATAAAAGAGTATCTTTCATGCGGATCCTTTGAGAAGTTTTTCAACCGTTGGAGTCAGCTGCGCGCCGACGGATTGCCAATAGGAAATCCGATCTCGTTTGAGTACGACTTTCGCAGGCGACACCAACGGGTTGTAATATCCGAGGTATTCGATAGCGCGGCCGCCACGGCGTTTGCCTTCTTCTATGGCAATGACGCGGAATGTCCGTGCGTTTCGTTTGCC
>JAGVFE010000032.1 GCA_020057765.1 Candidatus Woesebacteria bacterium
ACCAGGTTAAATTAAAAAATGGCGTGCCTACCATGATTCTTCGCGCCTCCAAAAAAGGAGAACGCATCACGACGCTCGACGGTAAAACCCACACCCTGCCCGGAGATGACATCGTCATAGAAGACGGGTCCGGCAGGCTGATTGACCTCTGCGGCATCATGGGGGCCCAAAATTCGTCAGTCAAAAGCACGACCAAAACCATTGTCTTATTTATGCAAACGTACGAACCGTCTCGTATCCGGAAAACCAGTATGTTCTTGGCTCATCGGACCGAAGCAGCCGGTCTTTTTGAAAAAGGATTGGATCAGGAACTGGTTTTGCCATCGATTCTTAAAGGAATTGACCTTATCGGCCAGTTTGCCGGCGGCAATGTCGCAAGCAAAATCTACGATATCTACCCTAAACCGTATAAACCATACGTTGTACGCGTTACCAAGGAAAAATTGACGTCATATCTTGGTGTTTCTTTATCGGATAAAGACATCATCAACATTCTCACCCCGTTGGGATTTTCCGCTCTGACAGGGTTCCACCCTGTCAAAAAACAGGGTGGAACCCTTACGGAAATTTCTGTCCGTATCCCCAGTTTCCGACAGGATGTCACCATTGACGTAGATATTATTGAAGAAGTGGCACGAATTTACGGCTATCACAACATCAAGCCCAAACTCCCTTCCACCGAGCCGCCGTCTACTATCTCCGACCCGATACTTACCTGGGAGGAAGAAATAAAAATCAGATTGCGGGACTGGGGATATACGGAAACCTACACCTATTCGATGATTTCGGAAGAATTGATGGATGCTTTTAATCTGGATAAAAAGAAAGCATATAAAATTTCTAATCCCTTGTCTAACGAATGGGTATACATGCGGCCAAGCATTTGGCCGAGTCTCCTGTCTTGTGTCAAACAAAATCTGAATAATCAAACAGATCTCAATTTGTTTGAATTAAGCATGATCTATGAATATCGCGAAGGGAATTTACCCAACGAAAAGCCGATTCTTCTTATCTGTGCCACCGGCAATCAATTTTATCGACTCAAGGGTTTAGCCGAAACCATCCTGGCAATCTTTGGCATTGATCGTCCTTACGGAAATTTCGGATCACTTGGTCTTGTAGATCAAAAATTACTTGATACACTCGGCATCAAAACACCGGTAACGATTTTGGAGTTGGATTTTACTGCCCTTGTTGCCAATGCCAATCCACAGAAAAAATATGTTCCAATTCCTAAATTTCCACCCAGTTACGAGGACCTTGCCCTCATTGTCCCACCCAACGCCCACATCGGACCGTTGATTGAAGCACTCAAAAAAGTTACCCCCTTGGTAACTGACGTAACACTTCTTGACTCGTACGGCGACACTCGTACGCTCCACGTTACCTATCTTTCTCCGGAAAAAAACCTGACGACAGAAGATATCCGCCCGATCCGCGCAAAACTTCTGAAAGTAGCGGAAGAAAAATTCAGTGCGCAGTTGAAAATTGTTTAGATTAAGGAATTGATATTGGAGTAGGCATGGGTGTTGGGGTTGAAGTCGAAGTTGGCGTCGGAGTAGCGTAGGGCTGATTGATGCCCACGCGCACATCAGCTTGAGAGGAATTTCCTTTATTATCCGTAGCTTTGACGGAAATCGTGTGGATGCCGTTGGCGACAGTGATGGTTTCTAAAATATTGATGCCTGATCCTTCTTTGACTTTGGTGCCGTCTACCTGAATTTCCCATTCGGAAATATCGTTGGTACTGCCAATATCTGCGCGAACCTTCACATCATTAGTATCCACACGACTTTGATCCGACGGCTCACGGATGGCGACTCCAATTTCTTCCGGCCCATCATACACCTCGCTTGGCGGATGGAACTTACCATCACCTTGTGCCGCCACCCACGCGTCAATTCCTTCTTGCCAGCGATTTTTTCCGTCAGTTGAAACCGGATCTTTTTCGGAAAACACGACAAATTGCTTGACGTCGTATTCCCCCCGGGTAATTTCCACCGGATTTGCCAATTTATTATTGTCCTTCTTTGACACTTTGATGCCCTGATATATCTGCGCCGGTCCGACCGGTTCCGTTCCTTTGATAAAGCGTTCTTTGCGCGTCCCGCTCCCATCAACCGGCCAACCGCCGCCATAGTTGTCGATATCCAGTTCAACGATGTTGCTGGGCCGTTCAAATGGTTCATCGGGCTTGTCTTTGATCGCCTCGCGGATGATGCGGTTCCAGACCGGTGCGGCACCCGTGACACCGGAGGCCAATGACGGGTGCATAGGGGAGTTATCGTTGTTGCCCACCCACGTACCCACAACGATGGATGGCGTATAACCCACGGTCCAGTTATCGCGTTTGTCATCTGTGGTTCCGGTTTTGACTGCCACTGTACGACCTGGAATATAGAGATAGGACTTAAGACCAAAGACTTCTTTCCTTGCCTCGTTATCCGAAAGAATATCGGAAAGGAGATACGGAATTTCTTGCGGCAACACTCGTTTTCCCGCCGTAGGTTTTTGTTCAAACAAAATTTTTCTTTTCACGTCCTCAACTTTCAATAGAGCCACCGGTTCATGCAAAACTCCGCCTGTTGCAAAAACTCCATAGGCGCCGGTAAGCTCCAGCAGGGTAACTTCACCGCCACCAAGGGTGAGCGAAAGACCGATCCTTCGCATATTGTCATGACTGGGAGCAAGTGATGAGATACCCATGTCATTTGCCAGGGTGAGGATGTCGCGAATTCCTACGAGCGCACTGACTTTCACCGCAATGGTATTGATGGAATTGGCCAAGGCAAACCGCAGCTGCACCGGGCCTCGGTATTTGCTGTCGTAGTTTTTGGGGTTGTACTCAGGCTTGACCGGATCTCCGGAGGGGTATTTGGTCTCCACATCCAGAAGTACTGTAGAAGCCGTGTAACCCTTTCTGAAGGCTGCAGCATACGTGATGGGCTTGAGGGCGCTTCCCGGCTGGCGCAGGCCCTGGGTGGCTACATTAAACTTAAATCCGCCGGAGTCGGAGGCGGTATAATCTTTGGATCCCACCATGGCCAGGATCTGTCCGGTTGCCGGATCCAGCACGACTGCCGCACCATTGCCAACTTTGAGCGACTTTGCCTTGGTGACTTCTTCTGCAACAATTTTTTGGGCTTTCTCCTGAAGCTTCCAATCCAATGTCGTCGTCACCGTCAAGCCACCGGCATCCATCGTTTTTTCACCAAACTTTTGGGTGATCAATTCCCGAACGTAGGCAACAAAGTGGGGAGCGCGAAGCCCGGAGTCGCCGCTGGCAAAGATCATGGTTTCTATTTGCCTTCGCGCTTCTGCCTCAGCAAATGCGCTGATGTATCCGTCCTCCCGCATCCGTCGCAGCACCGTCTGTGTCCGAGCCACATAGGCTTTCGGATCTTTGCCAAACGGGGAGTAATGCGATGGGGATTGTGGCAACCCGGCGATAACAGCCGACTCGGCAAGGCCTAAATCATTGACGTGCTTGTCAAAATAATATTCTGCAGCCGCCTCAACACCGACTGCCGTGCCGCCGTACGGAGCCTCGTTGAGGTACATGCGCAATATTTCGTCTTTGGAGTATTTTCGCTCGATTTGGATCGCCAAGACAGCTTCCTTCATCTTCCGAGGGAGCGATCGTTCGTTGGTGAGGAGCACGTTTTTGACTAATTGTTGCGTCAGCGTTGAGCCTCCTTGTATTTTGCCAAGGAAAAGTGTTGATACGAACGCTCGGATAAGCCCAGTCCGCGAGAGTCCTTTGTGTTTGTAAAATTCTTTATCTTCAACGGCGATGGTGGCGTCTTTGAGAAACTGCGGAATATCTTCCCAATTGACGGCAATACGGTTGACATCCTGATAGACGTCGTAGAGCTTCTCACCGTTTCGATCGAGAATAACAGTGGAGAGTCCTTCGTGCCGCTGGACCTTGTCCGGCCGCGGCAGATCTTTGGCAAACCAAGCAAAGAGCAACCCGGTGCCAAGGGTGCCCACCAAAATTACCACAAAGACACCCATTGCCACCGTACTCCACAGATGCAACCGCGCCCGCCGGGTTCCCAGCGTTCTCCTGCTCTGCCGCTCAAGAAACAAATCGTACATTGATCCTATTGTACCGAAGGCTTGCGTTTTCTGCCAGCTTCTGATATAAAAACAACCATGACAGCCTTAGGCATTGCGTTTCTGTGGTATGCCGATCCCGATCAAGCGGGAGGGGGTTGTTGTGGCGCGTAATCAATAAATACATATTTTTCAATCCCTTTCCCGCGAAAGCGGGATTTTTTGTGGATTTCTTATGATAAATCCTGAACAAGTTCACCATATATTCCAAGAGGAATTAATCACCAGCGGGGACCTGTGGGTTGCGTGCCTGCCAACAAACAGTCATCGTCTCATTGATTGGATTCAACACCCTGACGTTAATATACTTCAAGTCGAAACGTTGGAAAGCAGGGATGGTATCCTTCATGTTCGAATATATCTGCCTCCAACGGAGACCCAGATACCGACGATTGTCATCGGGCATCCTTCCGTCGTCGGTCTTTACGCATGGCGCGATCATAAACCGGCTCATCCGTTGCGATCCAATACGCCGACACCTATGGGAGAGACAAACCTGATCTGGCCGGATGATTTTGAATCGCTTCGGGTCGTCAAAACCATGAATGGAGGCAAAACCAGTTATTATGTTCGCCCATCCTCATTTTTGTTGACCGATATTGACTTTCTCAGACTTCTGGATTC
>JAGVFE010000086.1 GCA_020057765.1 Candidatus Woesebacteria bacterium
CGTCGATCGTGTGTTTGTTGGTTTTAATAAGGAGAAGATCCTCATCCAGGGCGATAAATTTGCCGTCCACCCGTGCCTGACGAAACCCCTTGGCCTGCAAATTTTCAAACAAACCGGAAAATTCGCCTTTCCGGTCCCGCACAACCGGTGAAAGGATAGCAAAACGAAATAACTTTTTGCCAGTCCTGGCCAGTTCATTGCGCGCTAACTCAAAAATACTGCGCACGATCTGATCTTTACTGCTTTTTTCAATTTCGCGTCCGCAGTTGGGGCAATCCGGGTGGCCGATTCGGGCGTAAAGGAGCCTGAGGTAGTCGTAAATCTCCGTCACCGTCCCTACGGTTGAACGGGGATTATGAGACGCTCCTTTTTGATCGATAGAGATAGAGGGCGACAAACCATCGATTGCATCCACATCCGGCTTGTCCATGACACCAAGAAATTGCCGCGCATACGAGGAAAGTGACTCCACATATCGCCGTTGCCCTTCGGCGTAGATCGTATCAAATGCCAACGAACTTTTCCCCGAGCCGGAAAGCCCGGTAAACACAATAAGCTTATTTTTCGGAAGCTCGAGATTAATATTCTTAAGGTTGTGTTGACGTGCTCCTTTGATTTTTAACGTGTTTTCCATACGCAAAACGTCCTCGGGTGGTTCCGGGGCACTGCCGATTATAAAATACTCGATTATATTTGACAACAAATCACTTTTGTATTATTATGGGTTTTATGCACGAAACACTACATTTACTCCAGCGTCAACTGAATCGGCAGTTGGGTGTGCCGGACGAGCCCTCCACCGTCCTTCCCCGGCGCGACAATACAATGGTAGCTGGAATTTATTTTCATGATGGCCCCTTAAGTCTGGTTGGGCTTTCTCATCGATTGACACATGTTGAACTCGATGTAGCTGAATTACAATTGGAATCTGCCAGAGCTCAATGGGACTCTGACTGCTCATCTGACGAATCAACAAGAGCTATTGCACATATGAGGCGTAATGTTTGGAGTCGCTTTGCCAGTGTGCTCGACACTAATAGAGCGCTTCCCGAGGATCAAAGGGCTGATCATGAAGGCTAAATTTTTGCAATCAAATCCCGCAGTTTAGCAGCGGATTCAAAGTCCAGATCGCGGCTTGCCTGTCGCATGGCGCGGGTCAAATCTTTTACATATTTCTTTTTATCCTGTGGCGTCATACTCTCAATTTCCAAAGGTTTTATTTTCTGCTCCGTTTCTTCCACTAATTTCCTCCGGATGGGCTTGGTGATGCTTTGGGGCGTAATGGCGTGCTTCTTATTATATGTCACTTGTACGGCTCGCCTTCGCTCTACTTCCTCAATTGCCGCTTTCATCGAATCCGTCACGTCGTCTGCATACATAATGACTTGCCCAGCCACGTGCCGCGACGCCCGGCCCATAGTCTGAATCAAACTCGTTTTACTCCGCAAAAATCCTTCTTTATCTGCGTCCAAAATGGCCACAAGAGATACTTCCGGCAAGTCCAATCCTTCCCGAAGCAGGTTAATGCCGACAATGACGTCGTATTTGCCACCACGCAGATCTGCTAAAATATCAGAGCGTTCAAGAGTCACGACGTCTGAGTGAAGATAATTCACTTTCATTCCACGCTCTTGGAGATATTTCGACAGATCTTCCGCCATCCGTTTGGTTAAAGTCGTCACGAGCACGCGTTGCTTTCGTTCCACTCGAGTAGTAATTTCGGCTAAAAGATCGTCAATCTGTCCTTGGGTTGGCTTAATAGTAACTTTTGGATCCACCAACCCCGTCGGCCGGACGAGTTGCTCAACAACACCTGCGCGAGAGACTTCCCATTCATCCGGTGTTGCTGATACATAAATCGTCTGCGGCATCCTGCGGAGAAACTCGTCAAATCGAAGCGGCCGGTTGTCCAAAGCGGCTGGTAGTCGAAACCCATAATCAATGAGCGTTTGTTTTCGACTTCGGTCGCCTTGGTACATGCCGCGAATCTGCGGCATGGTCATATGCGATTCATCGATGATAAGAAGCCAATCATTTTTGGCTACTTCGTCAAAGTAGTCCAGGAGAGTGTATGGCGGGTCGCCGGGATTTCTGTTGTCAAAATAGCGCGAATAATTTTCTATGCCATTGACGAAACCCATCTCGCCAATCATTTCCAAGTCAAAGTTCACCCTTTGCTCGATGCGCTGTGCCTCCAGCAGTTTCCCTTGTTTTTTGAATTCTGCAATTCGTCCCGCCAAGTCAGTGCGAATTTGCGTAAAGACATCTTTGTATCGCATGGGGTCCGTCATATAGTGTTTGGCCGGGTAAATCATGGTGGCATCGAGTTTTTCTAGCGTTTTCCCTGTTAAAGGATCAAATTTGGCCAATTCGACTAATTTGTTATTCTCAACAACCATTCGTATACCCACATCTTCATACGCCGGGAAAAGGTCAATCGTATCCCCCCGCACACGAAACGCGCCGCGATGAAAACCGTAGTTGTTCCGTTCATATTGGAGGTCCACTAAGCGAGTCAAAATACTTTCCCGAACAATGGGCATTCCTTGACGCAATTCCAAAACAAAATGCCCGTATTCTTTTGGAGAACCAATGTTGTAAATGCAGGAAACCGAGGCAACAACGAGAGAATCGGGTCGGGTCAAGAGATTGGTCGTCGTTGCCAGACGCAGCCGGTCTATTTCTTCATTAATTTCTGTTTCTTTTTCTATATAGGTATCAGTTGCGGGAATGTATGATTCCGGCATGTAATAGTCGTAGTAGGATACAAAGTAGCTCACCGCGTTATCAGGGAAAAAATCGCGAAATTCTTGGTAGAGCTGGGCGGCCAGCGTTTTATTATGAGAAATCACCAGTGTCGGCCGCTGGAGTGCCGCTACCACATTAGCTATGGTAAAAGTCTTGCCGCTGCCGGTGACTCCGAGCAGGACCTGCTCCTTTGCCCCAGCGCCTAGACCCGCCAAAAGCTCCTCGATTGCTTGCGGTTGGTTCCCGGTTGGGGCAAATGGTGAAACGAGCTTAAATTTATTATTTTCCATATTCGGATTTAGTTTGGTTATTTTCTTTCTAATAGCCTTAATGATATCTTGACACTTCGGGTTTTATTACCTATCTTATTATTATCTTATCATATGCCCGCCACGCTTTACGCCCGCCAACGACAGATGCTCGACTTTGTCGCGCAGTTTATCCAGCGATTCGGCTATGCTCCGACGCTGAAAGAAATCGGAGCAGCTCTGAGCATGACTTCACCGGCCACTGTTCATGAGCATCTGGATCGCCTCCGTCAAAAAGGGTACATCAAAAAACTTGACGGTACCAGTCGGGGTCTTGAAATAGTCAAGGAAAATTATCGTGCAACCGGTGGCGGAGACATTGGCATAGAGTTACCCGTATTGGGCTACATAGCCGCAGGTAGCCCGCTTGAGCCGTACACCGACCCGAACTACTACATTTCTGTAGCTCCCAGTATGATTTCTGCCAATAAGCCGCACTATGTCCTTCAGGTCAAAGGCAGCTCGATGATCGAAGACGGCATCCTCGACGGTGACTTTGTCGTCATCCAACACCAACAGGAAGCTCAAAGCGGAGATATCGTTGTCGCGCTCCTTCCCAACGGAATGGCAACACTGAAGCGGATTTTCTTTGAAAAAGACCGAATCATGCTAAAACCGGCCAACTCAACCATGTCGCCGATTTTTACCACACACTGTAAAATTCAGGGAAAATGCATAGGACTTATCCGTAAGTTTGTTTGAGCGGATTTCTTTTGTGCTGAATATATTCATAGATCACAGGGACTAAAGATAAGCCGATAATGGCAAACACCGCATAGTGGAAATTATCTTTGATAAAGGTCATGTTTCCAAAGAAAAATCCAAGCGAAGTAAACAAAACTACCCAAATAACTCCTCCGATGACATTATAGAAAATAAAAGTGGCATAGTGCATACTGCCTACTCCTGCCACAAACGGGGCAAATGTACGGACAATCGGCACAAATCGTGCAAAAATAATGGTTTTTGCTCCATATTTTTTATAAAACTGTTCCGTTTTATCTATATGCTCCTGGTTTATAAACGTGATTTTGGGATTATCGACAATTTTTTTGCCGAGAAAATGCCCGATCCAATAATTGACCGTGTCTCCCAAAATTGCTGCAAAAATGAGAAGAAGTACCGTAAAACCGAAATGAAGAGAACCAAGCGATGCAATTGCGCCTGCGGCAAACAGCAGTGAGTCTCCTGGAAGAAACGGTGTTACCACTAACCCGGTCTCTGCAAATACGATAAGGAATAGTAGCGCATAGGTAATCACCCCGTAGGCGGCAACCAATTGGCTTAGATACTCATCTATATGTAAAATAATATCCATGGGCACATTATATATTGTATCTACCCCGATTGGGAACCTGGAGGATATCACGATCCGCGCCATCAAAACGCTTTCGTCGGTTGACGCAATCCTTTGTGAGGATACTCGGCATACTGGAATTCTTCTCCATCATCTTACGATCAAAAAAATACTGCTTATTCGTTTTGACGATCATACGGAACACCAAAAGACTCCGGAAATAATCCAGATGCTAGATGACGGTAAAAATATTGCCCTTGTTTCTGACGCAGGCACCCCACTCATCTCCGACCCGGGTTTTCTCCTTGTTCGCGAGGCAATAAAACGCGGCATTAAGGTCGTGAGCATCCCCGGCCCGACAGCCGCTATCGCCGCGCTTTCCGTTTCCGGTCTCCCAACCAATCGCTTCATGTTTATGAGTTACCCGCCGGAAAAACAATCCCACCGTATCAAGCTTTTTCGATCACTTCCCAAAGACGTCACCATCATCTTCTACTGCGCTCCTCATAAGCTTACGCAAACGCTAGAGGATATGAAAGAAGTATTAGGGGATATCGATATTACGATTGCTCGAGAGCTAACCAAAGTACACGAGGAGTTGTCCCGTAGCCCAATTTCTCATGCACTAACAAAGTATCGAGAGCCAAAAGGGGAATTTGTGGTGCTTCTCCACCTGGATTAATATTCTTCAAGCGTTGAGGTGTCCCCAACGGGAAGTCCCATCTCTTTAGCTTTCAAAATCCTCCTCATGATTTTGCCGGAGCGGGTTTTGGGCAACTTGTCGATGAATTCAATCTCGCGCGGATAGGCGTGGCCTGCAAGGTGTTTTTTGACGTAATCCATGAGTTCAGTTTTGAGTTGTTCAGAGGGCTTGGTTCCTGCATCAAGCACCACAAATGCTTTGATGATTTCTCCTCGGAGTGTGTCAGGCTTGCCGATGACACCTGCTTCTACGACCGCAGGATGCTCGACAAGGGCTGATTCCACTTCAAATGGTCCGACACGCTCTCCTGCGGTTTTGATGACATCATCGGCTCGCCCGATGAACCAAAAATAACCATCGGCATCTTTCCACCCACGGTCTCCGGAAATATACCATCCGTGTTCAAAATAACTCTTGTATTTTTGTGGGCGCTTCCAGATAGTTTTCATCATCAATGGCCAACCGGGCCTGAGGGCGATGTTGCCTTCGGCATTTGTCTCTACTTCTTTTCCCTGCTCGTCGACGATTGCCGCAACTACTCCAGGGAATGGCTTGCCCATGGATCCGATTTTGATATCCATACACGGATAGTTGGCTATGGATATAGCGCCGGTTTCCGTCTGCCACCAGGTATCGTGAAACGGTTTGTCAAAAACCTTGATTGCCCATTTGATGGCCTCGGGATTGAGCGGTTCACCCACGGAACACATGTGGCGCAAGGAAGTCAGGTCATGTTTTTTAACCAACTCATCGCCTGCTGCCATCAGCATCCTGATGGCTGTTGGTGCGGTGTACCAAACCGTAACTTTGTACTTTTCTAAAATTTCATACCAACGTTTCGGATCAAATCGCCCAGCGTGAACCACAGCGGTAACTCCCGCCGTCCAGCTGCCGAGAATTTCGTAGGCTATGCCCGTTACCCACCCCGGATCTGCCGTGCACCAATACGTATCATCGTCCCGAAGATCTAGAACCCATTTGGCCGTTGCATATTGCCCAATAACAGCCCGATGTGCGTGAACGACACCCTTTGGCTTACCGGTGGTGCCGGAGGTATAGAGCATAAATGCGTAATCTTCCGGATCCATGTGGGCAACATGGAGGTCTTCGCTTGCTTTTTCAAAAGATTTTTGGAAATCCTGGGTGTCAACGGTAATAATATGTTTGAGTTCTGGAAGTTTACTTTTAATTTTGTCGATACGAAGCTTCAATTCGCTGTTGGTAATGACCACCTGCGCTCCGCTATTTTCCAACCGATCGGCAAGGGCTTGTTCCTGAAAAGCGGAGAAAAGTGTTCCGGCGGTCGCGCCGATTTTAAGAATTCCTAAAAATGAAAAATACAACTCAGGGATACGCGGGAGAAAAATAAAAACCCGATCGCCTCGTTCTACCCCAAAATCTTTGAGAATATTGCCGATTTTGTTTGAAGCGAGAGCAAGTTCTTCAAACGTAAATTTTTTTTGTTCGCCTGCCTCGCCTTCCCAATAAAGCGCGACTTTATTTTTCCGCCACGTATGAAGATGACGGTCGACCGCGTTATAAGCAGCATTGAGTTTGCCATCAAACCAATCGAGTTCCTTATGAGCGGTTTTCCAATCAAATACACGATAGGCGTGATCGTAATCGTCAAGGTTGGGTGGAAAACGGAAGTCTTTTGAAGTTTTTTTGTACGTATCAACTTTCATTTCTTATGCTCTCTGATGGCGAATTTATCCTTCAGTTTCTTGAGATTTTCAACGACTCCCGTATATTCCAGCTCATCCATTCCGGCCATGGCAGGTCCATAAAATCCTTGCCTCCTCATTTCCAGCGTTTTTTCTGATGCTTTATTGCGAATTATGTCCCAAAACGGCTGATCAAAAAGATCTACGGCTTCGGTAAGCTTGCCTTCATGTACGCAATAGCCTGCCGCAGACACAATAGTAGGACCATCAAAATAAGAAATAATCGAACCCTGCTTAACCGGCATGACGGCTACATGATGGCTGCCCCGGTTATCGCCAAGGGTGTAGTGAGCCAGAGCCCATGGAGAAAGTATTTCACCGGTTGACGGAAACTGTTTTTGCGTCCGCACAATTGCTACCGGATCGTCTTTGCCGACGTATTTGCCTGCGATATTGTGCAACCGGCTCGTGGATGCAACTGCAGCAGTTAAGCCGGTAGCATTTTCTACAACCGATTCAATGACATAGTGATTGGGATCCCGCAGGAGCGTGCAAATGTCGTAGTAATCTGCCGGAACTGCCATGGTTGCCACACTGTCTGCCTCGGTATTGTTGACATCCATGATGTTGAACGTAAATCCTGCGCCAAAATCAGGTGCCAATAGAAGGCCCGCGTTGTGGTAAGGATTGGCAAATCCTTCAAACAATGGATAATTAAAGACTCCCGGTCCGCATTTGTCTGCAGCAAAAACGACAAATGGTTCTGCCGGCCGTTCTTCTAACTCAATTTCAGCCGACCCCGGTCCCATACCCCGCACGTTGCCGGAAAACGCGTCTTTGAGAAGATCCTGGCCCGCGCCATAGAGTCCCTGGGATTTGGCAATTTTGGTTGTTTCTATAAATGTATCCCACGCAAGCTTGTGAATATCCGGGTTGTCGACCCCCTTGGTGTGGGTCATGAGGAGTGCAATGTCGTCACCTGTAAATGTCACCCGGCTGTCAATGAGCAATCCCTTGCTCATTGCCTGAGCTTGAAATTCGCGAGCTTTTGCCAACATCGCCTCACTGGGCCGATTGTGCCCGCCGACGGAGCCTGTATCTGCTTTGATAAGAGAGAGGGTTGTTTTCATATTACAAAGTCTGCCAACAAATTCTTCCCCGTCATTTCGGCCGGAATCGGCAAGCCCATATGCGACAAAATTGTTGGCGCGATATCCGCAAGCCTACCCTTGGGCATATCGTATCCGTAACCATAGTATTTTGCGTCGATCATAATAAAGGGTACCGGAAACGTTGAGTGCTCGGTATCTGTTTGCCCATTGGGACCAAGCATCTCTTCCACGTTACCATGGTCTCCTGTAATGACGCAAGTCCCCTTTTTGGCAAGAATAGCTTCCACAATTTTACCGATGCAGACGTCGGTTACCTCACACGCGGCGATAGAGGCCGCGATGTTGCCGGTATGGGCCACCATGTCCGGGTTGGCAAAATTAACTACAGTGAAGCCGTAGATCCTTGAAGACAAACGATTAACGAGTTGCTCTGTCAGTTCGACCGCTGACATTTTTGGCTCCAGGTCATAGGTAGCAACTTTTTGTGATGGCATAATGAGGCGGTCTTCTCCGTCAAATGGTTCCTCCCGCATACCGCTGAAGTAAAATGTGACAAACCGCTCTTTTTCCGTTTCTGCCGCTCGCAATTGCCTCAATTTGGCCTGAGCAATAACTTGACCAAGGGTATTGAGTATCGGTTCACGGCTAAAGGCAACACTGCACGGAACATCCCGTTCATATTGAGTCATGGTTACGAAAAAAAGATTCGGTAATTTGATGTTTCGACGAAAAGGCTTATTGGTTGTTTCGATTTCTACAACATGTTTTTTGTGGTATTTCACCGCATACGGATCGAATGATGCAAGCTCGGGATGAGTTTCAAAATTGCCAAGGGTAAAGGCGCGAGTCAATTGTCTCGGTCGGTCTATGCGATAGTTAAAAAAAATAACGGCGTCGCAATCAGCAATTCGGGGCAAAGGCGTGCCATTGGCATCAGTTATTTGCACCGGCTCAATGAATTCGTCCGTAATATTGCGATCGTATGAAGCCTTTATTACAACTTCGGCAGAGAGAGCACGTTTTTCGATCTGTTCGGTCAATGCGACATATGCTTTTTGGGTTCGGTCCCAGCGGCGATCGCGATCCATGCCAAAATAGCGGCCCATGATCGTAGCAATTTTGCCAACCCCCTTACTTTTGCAAACTGTCTCAAGTTCACTGACAAATCGAAGTCCCGAGCGTGGCGGTGAATCGCGGCCATCGGCAAAAATATGTAGATAAACATTTTCCTTGGCGCCATTTCGCTCAAGAAGCTGCAAGAGGGCATAGAGATGCTCCCGGCTGGCATGCACACCGGCATCTGAAAGAACTCCCATGAGATGAATATTCGAATGGTGTTCTTGAGAATAATGAATTGCGGCCAAGAAGGCATCATTGGTAAAAAAACTCCCATCGGCAATCGACATATTGATGCGCGGTAGATCCTGATAGACTACCCGTCCGGCGCCGATATTTAAGTGTCCTGTTTCGGTGTTGCCGTCTTCTCCGGATGGAAGTCCGACTGCTTCGCCGGCGGCAGCAAGTTCAGCGTGCGGGTAGCTGTGCCACAGGCTGGGCATGTGAGTGAGCTTGGCCAATGAAACGGCATTGCCCGGACCGGGAGGAGCAAGACCCCAGCCATCGAGAATGATGAGAACGAGAGGTTTCATTGTGGAAACAACTCCGCCTCTATTTGTAACAATCGATTGTATTTTGCCACTCGTTCTCCTCGAACGGGCGCGCCAAATTTGACGTAATCGGCTTGCACTGCCACTCCTAGATCAGCAATAAAGGTGTCATTGGTCTCTGCACTCCGGTGAGAAACAATGGTTGCAAGACCTGCTTTTTTGGCTTTAGCCACAACCTGCAAATATTCCGAGAGTGTTCCAATCTGATTTGGTTTCAGGAGTACGGCCGAACACGCTTTTTGAGCAATCGCCTGGTCGAGCCTGGCCGCATTGGTGGCAACAAGGTCATCGGCAATGACGAGCACATCTTTGCCGATTTGAGCTGTCAATTCCCTCCACCCTTCCCAATCATCTTCATCGAGGGGATCTTCCAAAAGCAAGAGACGATACTGACGATTGAGTTCTATGAGATATTTAACAAAGTCTTTTGGTGAAAGCTCCTGCGGTTTGTCTTTAATGCGATATCCGCCTTGCGTTTTGAAGTGACTGGCTGCAACATCCAAACCCAAAAATATATCAACACCAAACGTATACGGCGATTGCTTGATTGCATCCATTATTAAGCCAAATGCTTCGGAGTTCGTAAAAAGATTGGGTGCAAAGCCGCCTTCGTCGCCAACGGAATGAACAGCGTTCCGATATACAAGGATATCATTGAGGATGTGATCAAGCTCCACGCCCATTTGAAGTCCAACATGATACGATTTGTTCGTTGCCGGAACCACATGAAATTCTTGAAAGTCCAAATTGCCCGCACCGTGCTTGCCTCCATTGATAAGATTGAGTGTCGGTGTGGGCATGCGCTTGATTGGTGTCGGCAGTAACGTGTTAAAGAGCGCATTTAAATAATTATAAAGTGGAGCGCGCTGTTGAGCTGATGCAGCAGCTGCTGTGGCCAATGAAACCGACAGAATGGCATTGGCCCCCAGCTTGGCTTTGTTGGGCGTACCATCAAGTTGGATCATGGTCGTGTCTATGACACCTTGGTTGAGACCATCCATGCCGCGAAGCTTAGGACCGATGACGGTATTGACGTTGTTGACGGCTTTCAGGACCCCCATCCCCCGATAGCGCTTATCATCTTTATCCCGAAGTTCGACTGCCTCATACGTGCCAATCGACGCACCTGCAGGAACCGCAGCAATGCCACGGTAGCCGCTTTCGAAAACGACCATGGTTTCAACCGTAGGGTTACCGCGGGAATCTAAAATCTCACGAGCAATGATAGCGTAAATATTAGTACTCATTTTGTTATGAGTTTGCGTTCCGCTTCATAAATCGTTTGCCGAACGCCATCGACGACATCAGCGTTGACTGATACGCTCGTTACTCCCCACGAAACGAGTTTTTCCACCAGTTCCGGATAATCTGACGGTGCCTGGCCGCAAATAGAACTCGTGATACCCTGCTTGGCGCAGGCTTTAATCGTGCGCTCAAGTGCCCAAAGCACTGCCTCATCCATCTCATGGAAATCTTTGGCCACTTCGCTGTTATCCCGATCGGTGCCCAAAATAAGCATGGTTAAGTCATTGGATCCGATGGAAACACCATCAATGCCAATATCGAGGTATTTATCGATACTGATGACGTTCGTAGGAATTTCCACCATCATCCAAAAATGAAAAGACGATGAACGGGATAGTCCGGCTCCGATAACAATTTTTTTGACCTCTAACAACTCTTTGGCTGAACGGACGAACGGAATCATGAGTGATAAATTTTTCAATCCGTGTTTATTGCGGACTATTTTGATCGCTTCAAGCTCCATTTCAAATACCCGGGGGTCAGCGATGTAACGAGCTGCCCCGCGGTACCCAAGCATTGGGTTTTCCTCTTTCGGCTCGTATTTTTCTCCACCCGCCAGACCGCGGAATTCATTGGTTCGGAAGTCGCTGGCTCGGTAAACCACCGGCCGGGGGTGAAACGCTTCGCAAATAGTCGTCATGCCTGCAGCTAACTGATGTATGAAAAGCGATTCCTTTTTATCATCAATAAATTTTCTCGGGTGTGTGCCGATTTGCGCCATCATAAACTCCGCGCGAAAAAGTCCCACGCCGTCGACATTCATCTTGGCCACAATTTTTGCCCGGTCGGGTTCAGCCAAATTGACGTAAACGTTCGTCGCTGTTTTTAAGTTTTTTTTATGTATGACATGTGGCATTGGTAATTTGATATTTGACATTACCATTCCACGGTAAATCTCTCCATTCGTACCGTTGACCGTAACAACCAAGCCGTCTTTGAGTACTTTCCGTGCGCCCTTGGCTCCCACGACGCAGGGGATGCCCAGTTCCCGCGAAACGATGGCCGCATGGGACGTTCTGCCGCCACGTTCTGTAACAATGGCGACAGCCTTCCTCATTGCCGGTACATAATCTGGGTTGGTCATCTCAGCAACCAAAACGTCACCAGTTTTTATTTTATTAAGTTCTTTGGGTGATGTAAGCTTCGTCACCGGCCCGCTTGCCATGCCTGGACTGGCCGGATCTCCCTTCAAAATAGCTTGCAGCTTTCTGCTTTCAGCTGACAGCTGATTGCTGCTAGCTGAAAACCCTTGCAGCGTCGTGACCGGCCTGGTCTGTACCAAGTAAATCTTTCCATCTTCAATGGCCCATTCAGAATCCTGTGGGAAAAAATAATGATGTTCAAGTTTTTTTGAAAGAGAGGCAAGTTCAACAATCTCTTTATCCGTTAGCTTCTGTTTGCTTCCCTCAGATTTAGACAAGTTTACTTCACTATTTTTGCTTCCTTTCCTCGTCATCATCCGTTCCTGCGTGCGCGGCTGTTTGATGAGGATTTTCAATTCTTTTTTATTAACCTCGTAGTGATCCGGTGTTACAGCGCCCTGAACAATCAGCTCGCCAAGTCCGTAAATGGCCTCAATGATAATTTTTGTTTTATCGTTGGTTACCGGATCGACAGAAAACATGATGCCGGACTTTTCGGAGGCAACCATCTTCTGAACCGGCACGGCGATGCTGACTGTAAAATGATCAAACTTATTCGTGACTCGGTAGAAAATGGCTCGAGCCGTAAACAAAGAAGCCCAAGCTTCCTTTACTTTCTCAATCAAACTTGATTCACCAGATACGTTAAGAAACGTTGCCTGTTGGCCGGCAAACGACGCATTCGGTAAGTCTTCAGCGGTAGCTGATGATCGCACCGCCACGTAGGGATGCTTAAACATGTCGTCATTGAGCGCAAAGTAAGCTTTAATGATCTCTTGCGCAATGTCTTTAGGAAATTCTGATCGAGTAATGAGATGTTGAACTGTCTTTGCGGTCCTCTCAAGTTCATCGCTTTTGCTGACATCTAATCCTTCTAATTCCTTTCGTATTTTTTCTTCTAATCGGTTGTGATCAAGAAATTCCTTGTAGGCGGCGACAGCAACGATAAACCCCGGTGGCACGGGAAATCCGGCTTGTGTCATCTCGCCGAGATTAGCCCCTTTGCCACCAACGATAGCGCCGTCTTCTTTATCAACTTGGTCAAACCAGACAACATATTTGGCAGACATATGTTCAGTATGAAGAATTTAACGGAAAGCCGCAAGGGTTATGATTTTGCTAATTCTGCTTTGAAGTAATCAACCCAGGGGATTTTACTGGGGTCCAGATCGTAGAGCATGGCCATGTAATAGTTGACGTAGGCGCCGAATTGCACGCATTCCAGAGCTTGGGCTACTTTATCTTTGGCCGTGGTAAGATATTCTTCGACTGCAATACCCCGCTTGCTGACAACGTCTTTTGTAATTCTTACCCGCTTGGCAATGCGCGGAGAATAATCCGCAGATGTTAAAAACAAAAAC
>JAGVFE010000036.1 GCA_020057765.1 Candidatus Woesebacteria bacterium
CTATGAATATGCTGAGAGCGGTTGGCGTTTTGAAAACTGTATTCTTCGTGGACTGAGGGCTACGGGCTTATATACAGAAGCACAGCTAAATCCGGAAAACAATGAATATATTCTTGGAGAAACTTCGGGAAGGGGAAAGGCACGCGCGTGGTTTGTGCCGAATGGTAGGAATCCCGAAGGACCGGGATTTGTGGAAAGGGATGGATACTTGAAAAGTCTCTCTGAAAATATTTCTCATGCGCCGCATATCTATGCTCAAATAGATGCTGTGGTTGATGGCGTAGATCAATTTACCAACAACCCGGATTTTAACTGGAGCAAATGGGAAGAAGTTGATCAACGGTTTCATCAAATAGAAACCGTACGAGAACAGAGGCGGCTGTCTAAGAATAATTATTTTACTGGCTTATCAAATGAACAGACCGCAGCTGCTCGATCCGTTTTTGAAAAAATTCCTTCAAAAGTTGGAACCAAGTATGCTTTGACTTTTGATGAATATTTACATATGCAAAAAGCAATCGCGACAAAATATCTTGATGGATTTAATCCGAACGTCGAGCATAAGCATTGGAACGGTAAGGATGGCGGGGGCGACAAGATAGAGAAGTTTGCCGCGATGAGGTTTGGTCGTCACATGATACACACGATATCAAACGACATTCCATGGTTTGATATAGATATCGCAAATGTTAGTACAGATAAATCGGGGTCAGACGAAGGGGATGCTTTCTCACGGTATTTTACGGACAATACGACCAAAGCTACAGACGCAGCCAATGCGTTTCTTGCTACCTATAAATTAAACCGGAAAGAAGTGGATGGAAGCGCCATGACACATTTTGAGATTACGAAAGGAATTAATGATATGGCAACAGCATCTGCCGGAAGGTGTCTGGTTCTTATGCAGGAATTTTTAACAAAAGAAGAATTTGATGGCGTTGGAGCAATCACACGAGGAGACGCGTTTACATCTTATGAACAAAGAATTTTGGGTTCAGACCTGTCCCCTGCGCGGAATAGAATTCAGATGCGAGAGCGCATGGAGGAAGCAGCTGTTGATGGCAATCCAAATCTTCAGTCACCGTTTTATTGGGCTGCTGCAGAGAAAAAACTTGAAGTAACAAATTGGGACAATGCACTCGGAAGTCACCATGGGCTCTTAGCTCGGGGATTAAATAATCTTGATTCTTTTTATGAAAAAGATTTTCGACCACGGTTGCCGGAGGGGTTAGCGCGTCGTATGGATAAGTTTATCGGGAATAAGTCATATCATCGGCTGACTCACTTTTTAGATAAAAATATTCCGAGCTATGTAACATTATACAGAGGAAAGAATTTAGTGATTTATGCTGGGCTCCTCATAGGATTGGTCATTGCTGCTGAAGCGCAGCAGAAAAAGCAGCAACAGCACGAGTAAATACTGTCCCAAATTTACCAGTCTTCCTTTTCCCGTTAACCTCAATGTTGTCAGATAAAGAGGCAATAATGTAACCAAAAGATCACGCGAAAACGCGGTAGTCACAAACTGCCACTTTAGCCATCAATACCGGCGAAGTTGGGAAAACAGCAAAGACATTAAGGTTTTCCTGTGGGCTTATGAGGTTCGTCTAGTCTTTTTCCAAGGACTGTCATCATTTCTTGATGTTGCCTGCGACTATAGAAGAAGTTGAATCCTTGCCAAACAAGTCCGATGGGTTGAGCAAATACGCCTCCAATTGCCTCTGGCCCTGCGCCGACTAATGGCTTTGCCTTTAGCACCTCTTGCACTTGAGCTACGACACTCGGAATTGCAAATAGAAGCCCAAGGGCTACCCAGGATCCGACGCTTGCGATGTTGTTATTGAGGAAAGACGCATAGGGTGGAGACCAGATGGTTCCGGTGCCGTCGGATAATTTGATAAAAACTGCTGCCAGCATGAACATGAGCGCGCCGATGGGGAAGGCAACAATGTTGACAATGAGATTTTTGAACCAATCAGAAAATGCCGTCGAACCGGGAATGACTTCAAAAAGAATATGAAACGGCGCAGTAATAAGTGAAATGATGATTTTTACGTACGCACCGAGAAATAAGATAAAGAGCTTGATCATCAAAAGGAGTTGAGCAACAGCAATAAGAAACGCTACCAACGGCACGCTCAAGCCGAGTAAACCCACCGCAAGCACATTTCCTCCAACCAAGCCGAGGACCCCAAGTATGGTTGCTCCAATAACGAGCGCACCGGTGCCAAGTGTGGTAGCCTGTCCAAACAGCAACTTCATCGAATCAAAATTGAAATTTGTAATATTTTGCAGGAGGCCTCCTTGGGTATAAAGTTTTTCCGGCGTATCGATTCCAACCAACCCGCCTAAAGACCCGCCCAACGGAGTGGTTGCATTAAAAATCCCAGCTAGAGGAGGAAGGAGGCCGGCGGATTTGAAAATTGCAAACATAGCCAGGATAGCCACATACATGAGGTCAATCATAAATCCGACGATGGCATAGGAGAAAGTGATGAGGAAGAGCGTAAGGACGATCCTGGGGAGTGCGTTTTGGACGGTAACGACGGTTTTTGGGTCAATTTTTTTCCGCAGCATCACCATAAATCCAATCACGATCATTAAAGCCGCCAGAAGTGCATAGGCGATATTCCGAAACGCCTTCCAGATGGGAAGAAGCGGGGAAAGTCCATTGAACCCTATCCCCTGAGCATAGGTGTTTTTGGGAATAAATCCCAACGATTGTCCAAAATCCTGTATTGCCGCCATGGTGTTTGCCGGAGGAACGGTGTACATAGAAGCAATATAGGTATTTATTTTCCCGACTGCGCTTCGTTCGTTCATTTCTTGGTTGTACATGAGATTTTGCTTTCCTTGCCCTGCTGTACACGTCAGTCCTTCTACACAACCCAATATTTTTTCAGTGAGCGCAAGGGGAATTAGCGAAGTCTGAGAATACGTGTATGCCTCACCGCAACTCCCATTGTTGGTTCGCGCATCCTTCATACAGGCTATGTATGCTCCGCCATCCGGCCACGATGCGCTCTTTGCGCCGATTCCACCCGCGGTTTGGCCGGATTGTGCCGCGCCGCCCTGTGTAGTTTGTGCGTAAGCGGTTGCAGGGAATAATCCAATAAGCAAATA